>NZ_JBGQQW010000026.1:0-53541 GCF_045528485.1 Desemzia sp. FAM 23990 | reverse complement strand
GGAATCAGCTAAATAAGCAAAATTTTCTGGAAATAGTCATCCTTTGCGTAAGCATTCGATTTTTTTTACTTTTTTCAAGAAAATAATAATTCAGAATATTCTGACTATATTTATGCAACACTAGTGAAGCATGTTCTACTGTCTCTATCATTTCCCGTTCCTCCTTACTAAGATAATCTCATATCCCAAGAATAACTATTAGAGGTCACTGAATCAACTTTTAACGACTTTTCCAGTTGGAACAAAAGCCTTAACTTGTTTAATCATAGCTGCTTCATTTATTAGCAGTCGGATTGCTCAAGTGGTACTATGGTCATAAAAGGATGGTGTCTAAATGCTAACAAGAAATAAACTCTTTCAGTATATGAAAAAACATTATGGTGCAGAGCCAGAATACTTGTGGGAAAAATTTCCAGGTTACGCTGTTTTCAAACATCCTTCAAATGGAAAATGGTATGGCGTTGTAATGAATATTTTGCCGGAAAAAATAGGACTGGAAGGGGAGGAAGAAATCGATGTACTGGAACTCAAAAGCCCCCCTGAGCTGAATGGCAGTCTAAAAGAACGAAGAGAAATCGAAGACGCCTATCATATGAATAAAGAGCACTGGATTTCTGTGATTTTAGGCCAAGTAAATGAAGTAACTGAAATCGAACAATTGATCGAAACTAGTTTTGACTTAACTAAAAGCTGATCTGTCTTTGTCCATTTTGATTCATTAGGAGGAATTCTTCATGTTTAAACTTGCTAAAGAACTAATCATTGAAAAAGACTTGCATCGGAAAATCATTATCATAGAACATTTATTGAATCATTCTCAATTAACAGCTAAAGAGTTGGCCGAAATCACCCAAGCTTCTCAACGTACCGTCTTTAACGACTTGCAAAGTCTGCGTTTTGACTTGCCTTCAGAATGGACTCTCGAATCAGTAGGCAACAACGGGCTAAAGCTGATTTCGACTAATAAAGCTGATGTGAAACAATTATGGTTGTATTATATGGGGCAATCTCTAGGCGTTCAACTAGTCAAGCAGCTGCTTTCTAAAAATAAACTTTCTGTCGAAGAACAAGTTAGTGAATGGGGTATCTCTGAAGCCAGCTTAAAAAGAGGCCTCAAAGAGTTGAATGAGCGGTTAAGTTATTACCATCTTCAAATCAATTTGGCTTCTGGAAATCTTTTTTGGGAAGGTGATGAGCTGCAGATACGTATGTTTTATCATCGTCTGCTGATGCCTTTTACCCATGAACAATTTTTCTCTAAGGAATACCACATGCATCAAGTCCACTATGAAGGCTTTTTGCGACGCATGGAGCGTCAAGAATCTGCTCCTGCCAGTGAAGAAATTTTTGGAATCTGCTGGTTTTACATCAATTGTTTACGCAATAGAGCTAATTGCCTTTTGGAAAATCTGATTTATGATAAAAAAGATCCGTTGCTACAGCTGTTTTTGCCTGAAATTCAACATTTGTATCAGCTCGAAGGCCTTAAACTTCCTATGGATGAATCTTTTTTCGCCTTCTTTTGTTTTTTGGAAAGCTGGAGTTATCCTTTTACCCCCTCAGAAAAGTTGCTGCATCTAATGGAAACTTATTATAAAGATATTCAACAAGACTGCTTAAAAATGATGGAAAAAATTAGAGAACAGACGCATACTGTACAAGATACAGATAATGTGCTGCTTCGTAATCTGCAGCTTTTCTTACTAAAGTACAAAGAGTCACAGAAATTAACAGAGACCTTTACGATGGAGTATCCAGAAATCATCGAAGCTGCTCGGTATCGTTTCAAGAATGTGCTACAGTGGTTAGCTCCTATATGGTCAACCGTCTTCCAAACTAAAATAGAGCTCAATTTACTGATCTCAGCAGCAATGATCATCCAGACCGAACTTTATTCTGTTAAATCTTTAGCTACGGTCTATTTTTGCTATCAAGGTGAACCAGCATGGAAATACTTTTTGACACGAGAGATTCAAGATTTAGTCGGCAGCCGGATTGATTTCCATATCTTAGACTATTCCGACTTAAATAGAATTGATCCTGATGATTACCTGATCACTAATATGCCGATACCGTCTAACGTTGATAAGAACCAGGTCTTTCCCATCTCATTTGTGCCTAAAACGAATGAAATCATGAACATCAAACGAGCACTCTCCAACTTGTATATGCTCTAACAAAACATCCGTCTTTGGATGAATATTTATTCATTCAAAGACGGATGTTTTGTTCATTATTTCACCATCGCTTTTTTAGAATTTGTCTGGATAGCTTTGCTGACCGCTTTCTCAATTTCAACCATAAAGAATATTTGAGAGGCTACTACAAATACTGATAAGTGTTGGATCAAACTCAAGTCCGTCGTTCCAATAACGGCTTGTGCTGACGGAACAAATAGAATGATGCTTTGCAAGGCGACTAGACACAATAGAGAAATACCTAATGCTTTGTTGCGGAAGAGCTGACGGTTGATTGAAAAATTCAATTCTTCTCGACAATTGACCATATAAAAAGCTTGGGCCAGTACGACACCTTGAACCAATATCGTTTGCTGTACGGCTGGCGTCGAGGCAAAAGATGACAACCACAACATAGACATCGTGATCAACACAGAGACATAGCCTAATCTAAACAGATTGTATTTAGTCAAAATAGGCTGCTTCGGATTTCTTGGCTTTTGAGACATTAAATCATCGCTTGCTTTTTCAAATCCTAATGCGTAAGACAAAGTGATGGTCGTTACCATATTCACCCAGAGGATTTGTATCGGTGACAAGGGCAGCGGCTGGTTTGCCAATAATGCTAAGATCACAATCAATCCTTGTGCCAAAGCAGTCGGCAGGAAAAAGTTGATCGTCTTTTTCAAGTTTGCAAAAATTCGTCTGCCTTCTTTGACGGCTTTAGAGATCGTTGCAAAGTTATCATCAGCCAAGACCATATCTGCAGCTTGCTTGCTGACTTCGCTCCCTTTGATTCCCATGGCGATTCCGATATCAGCTTGCTTCAAAGCCGGTGCATCGTTCACACCGTCTCCTGTCATCCCCACAATCTCTCCTTGCTGCTGCAAAGCTTGAACGATTCTCAGTTTGTGTTGCGGAGTCGTTCGTGCATATATATCGACGCTTTGTACACTTTCTGCTAATTCTGTATCCGTTAATTGATCAATGTCAGAACCTTCCAGCACGTTTCCAGTATGGTTTAACCCGATCTCCTTTCCGATAGCTTGAGCCGTGTCTTTGTGGTCCCCTGTAATCATTTTGACAGAGATTCCAGCTCTGCTGCAGTCTGCTACAGCTTCAATGGCAGACTCTTTTGGCGGATCCATGATACCTGCGATTCCGATAAACGTTAAGTTGTCCAGTTGCTCAATATCCAAGTCTGTACTTTCTTTTTTAGCAAAACCTAGAACGCGTTGTCCTTTTTTAGCTAAATCTTCCACCTTCTCCAACCACTCGATTCGATTTTCAGGCGTCAAGTCCGCTTGATGAAGAAGCACATCTGGAGCACCTTTAACATAAATCATCGATATATGGTCTACTTCATGCAATGTTGCCATTAATTTGTAAGTGGAGCTGAAAGGAATCTTGTCTATTTTCTTTCTTAAAGGGACAGTCTGCTGATCTACATATTTCAATAAAGCTAATTCTGTCGGGTTTCCAGTTAATTGTCCGATTTCTTGTTGATTCTCTGTCTTTAGATCCTGACAATTATGCATGATGTCGTATAACACTTCTTTGTCTTCTTCAGCCACTACCGTATCTACCACAGTCATTTCATTTTTAGTCAATGTTCCTGTTTTATCCGAACAAATAACAGTGATGGACCCTAACGTTTCTACAGCCGGCATACTTTTGATGATGGCTTTTTCTTCTGCCATTTCTTTGACACCCATAGAGAGAATCATCGTCAAAACAGCCGGTAATCCTTCTGGAATAATCGCTACAATCAGCGAGATGCTGGCTGCAAGCAATAAGTTGAAGTCCATTCCATAACGTAATGTTGCAAAGAACAAAAGAAAGATTATAAAAGCAATCAAGCCTTTAAAAATTTGATGGTTGAGTTGATTGATTTTTCGTACCAATGGTGTTGTGGTTTCCTCTACCGTCTGCAAGGCTTGGTTGATTTGACCTAATTGAGTTTCGTCACCTGTAGTTGCTACCACACCTACTCCTGATCCTTCTTGAACCAACGTTCCTAAAAAGGCCATATTGATTTGATCTCCAAGAGGCGTATCTTCAGCCAAGACTTGGTTGTCTTTAATGATTGGTAAGGATTCTCCAGTCAGGGCTGATTCTTCGATCAACAGATTTGTTGCTTCTATGAGGCGAATATCAGCTGGAACGATATCTCCTGCTTGCAGAAGCACGATATCGCCAGGAACAAGCGTCTCCGTCTCGACCTTCTTACGTTGATTTCCACTTAAAATGATGGACTCTTGACTGCTCATTTTCTTGAGTCCATCTAAGGAAGCTGCTGCTTTTCGCTCTTGGTAGTAACCAATGAACCCATTGATCAATACGACGATAAAAATAATTACCATTTCAACGAAGCTGCCTGTTAGTCCTTTCAAGATTCCTGCTACGATCAAGATGATCATCAATAGATCTGTAAAATGCTTCCCTACTTTTTGCCAAAGTTTTTCTGCTGCTTTTTCAGTGAGTTTATTCTTGCCTCTATTTTCTAACCGTTCCTTTCTTGCTGTACCGCTCAAACCTGTTTGTGTCGCTGTTAAAGTGCTCATTACCTCTTTGTTTCTCATTGCATACCATTTCATATCGTTCTCCTCCTCTATTTCTGTTGTATCTAAAGTATAGGGGAAGAAATCGTCAAAAAGATTGCAACTTTTTCACAAAGATGTGCATTTTTTGTTGAATGGCTACTCACTATTTATTTAGCACAACAAAAAACTTCTCGTTGTACGAGAAGTTTTGGTTCTACAACATTTGAAACTGGTGAGTAGAAAATACACTTCTTTTTAACTCTAAATCTATTAGAAACTCAGTTCTAGAAATTTCTGGAGGAATATGGGGTTGCTTATAGCCATGAAAAGGATGTAAAAAAAGGAAACACTGTGGGCGTACGCCCAAGTGTACCATGCTTGTAAGCTGCTGAAGCAGCAACAATCATGGCAATTACTTAGCGTTAGGCTTTAGCCGTTATGCTAAGTTTGACGCTTGCAAGTCTTGAGACGCGGTTTTCGGCTCAAGGCGTTCCCATGGCGTTCCATAAGCAACCCCATAGGCCGGAGGAAATTTCTTTATCAACGTTAGAAGATGAAGAGTCGAAGTTTTTTTGTTTATCTTTTATGGATTAACTCTTAACAGACGCGCTTGAAACGGCATCTACAGTTTCTTTGGTTTCTTCTTTTTCACTTATAGAAGCCCCTGAGACTGCATCTACTTCTTCTGTTTTATGGTCTTTAGCTGAAGCACCAGAAACAGCGTCTACATCACCTACTAATGTTTGACCAGTTTGTTTCAAATACCAATCAATGATCGGTTTAAAGTCTAAAATAAACTCATTGATTCCGGCAAAGTTTCCTTCTTTATCATGCATAGCTTGATAATTATGCACGACATATTTGTCAGGACCATGTGTTGGCACATTGACACGAAATGCATCCATTGCTCCAGAACGCAATTGTTGAATCACATACCCTACGTTTTTATGCACTTTTTCTGGATGACATTTGGCTAATGGGTTCCCTACTTGTCCAGGAACACGAGCAGCTAACATTTCCTCTGCCGGTTTGGTTTGATTGTAATATAAGAATTGGTTGTTGCTGTCTGCATAAGTTAATTCCATTGGCATTGAAGCTAAGAAACAATTCAATTGATCAACCGTTAATAATCCACGATCCAATTTAACATACGTATTTCCTTCTACTGCACCAACTTTTTCTGCGGCTTGTTCCAACCAATCATCTGCGTACATATCAATGTCTTCAATGGTTGTGTTGATTTTGCCAGTTGCGTATAGATCTTCTGGTTCAAGTTCTATTTTTTTAGGCCCTTCTATTACAGTGACCACTTTGATGAACTGAAGGAATTTTTCTAAACAACTGCCCAGAAATTGAATTGTTCCTGGGTCTTTTAAATTTTCATTTTCATCAAAAGCTTCTTTTACTTTGCCTAGTAAGAATTCATTTCCAGGCAATACCATAGCATTAACACCTGGCGCATCTAAAATCTGGCGCAAATGCAGCTGCGCACGAGACGATCCTTGATCGTAATAAGAAGCTCCAACGATCATGACAGGTTTATTTTCTAAAGGATGAATTTTAAATGATAACCATTCCAGAACGCTTTTTAATCCAGCAGGAATTGTCCGATTGTGTTCTGGTGTAGCAATGATGACACCATCTGCATTTAGTATCTTTCTGTTTATTTTTTGGATCATCGGACTGTTTGTTTGGTCATCACTTTGATTGAACATTGGAACATCCTTGATCTCAATGATCTCTAAATCAAATAAAGAACTGAACTGCTTTTTGATAAATTTCAATAATGTGCGATTATATGATACTTCTGCGTTGGATCCTACAATACCGACTAATTTCATTTTTACTGTCCCCTATCTTTATATAGTTTCCCAAGAAAAGTTTTCTGCTTCTTTTGTGTTTTGTGCATGTACATGATTCAATTGATTCGTGATTGTTACAAAAGTTAAGAAATCTTCGAACAACCCTTCTAATTTTTCTACTTGCGCTTGATCATTTAAGTTGTTTTCTTCACCAAATGCCTGTAAAGAATGGCTCAACAGAAACTCTGAACTTGGCATAATACGCGCTTTCAACTCAGGTGCATCCAAAATTTGACGCAAGTGCAATTGAGCCCTTGAAGATCCTAAAGTTCCGTAAGAGGCTCCGGTAATCATTACGGGCTTATCAACAAAAGGGAAAATACCATAAGAAAGCCAGCTCAGCGCATTCAGCAATGCCGCGGTAACAGTATGATCGTATTCTGGCGTGCTGATGATAACGCCATCTGCATCATTGATCTTATCTGCCATCACTTGCACGATTTCAGGAATTCCTTTATCTTCAGGCTTGTTGAATACCGGCATGTCTTTGATTTCCAAAATCTCAATTTCTGCTTTAGCGGAAAAATGGTTTTGCATAAATTGCAGCAATGTACGATTTGTTGAGTGGTCTGAGTTTGTTCCTACTAATCCAATAAATTTTTTCATTTTTTTACTTCCTTTCAATTTCCTCGATTTTTAACCGTTTATTTTTTCCAAACCCTTTGAATAGCATAACTGTTCGTCTTTTGTAATCACTAATCCTTCTATTCCTTCTACTCTGTTCAATTCAGTGATGATTTCATCAGCTGATTGACCGTATAAGCGAGTAGACCATATCTCACCATCCACCGATCGATCCGACCGAATAGTCAGACTGGCTGCATCTGTTTCGATAGGGCGCCCTGTATGAGGACTTAAAATGTGATGGTAGGTTTTCCCCTTATTCACTAAACTTCTTTCGTAAATTCCTGAAGTCACGACGGATTGGTTTTTGATTTTCAACGTGGTCAAATAGTGTTCGCGATCCAAGTTGGGATTTTGAATCCCTATAGTCCAATACTTTTTTTTAGAAGTTTGAGAAGGTCCTAACCCAACGACGTTTCCGCCTAAATTGATTAATGCAGAGGCCACACCCTCGCTTTTTAAATACTGAATGACTAAGTCTGCAATATAGCCTTTTGCTAAAGCCCCTAAATCAATCGACATCCCCTTCTCGCTTAAATAAACTGATTTTTCTTTGTCGTTTAACATAATCTTGTGAGGATCTATCTTCTTCAGCAGCGCCTTGATAATTGGCTCTGAAGGCACTTTGGCATCAGCAAATCCAATTCGCCACGTTTGGACTAACGGACCAATAGCAATATTCAAATAACTGCCTGGAGCACAACTATGTCTCTTTCCTATCTGGATCAATTCATACAACTCGGGATGAACAGTAACAGGACAAATCCCTGCATGGCGATTGACGGCCATCAATTCAGAACTGGGATCATTGGCGCTGAATCGATGTTCGTATTCTTTTAACCGATTGATTACTTCAGACATTATCGGCTCTGGAGATTCATGTTCCACTAATAAATCAATGACAGTTCCCATTAAACGAACCGTTTCTCTTTTTTGTATCAGTTTATTCATCTCCTTGACTCAACAAGACTTCTTTTTCTAAACTTGCTAGTTCAGCTAACGCGATTTTATTTCGATTGATTTTTGAATAGGCTCTAGCATCATAAATCAATTCCAAAATCACTTCTTTTGGTTGATGTTCTATAATGGCATTTTTAGCTAACTGAATAGCTGCTCTAGCAAGATAATACGTTACGTGATTATCTGAGCAAATAGCAACAGCATAATGGAGCAAAGCATTACTGATGTCTATTTCTTGGATTTTGGAATAAAACAGACCACATTGAAACACAATATTGAGTACTCTCCAAGTATCTTCAGTGGTTGTGGTTGGATAACTGTAAATTTTTTCCAAAATCTTATTAAAATAAAATTCAGCTTTCTCTTGATCATTTTCGCGTGAATAAACCATTCCGCTCCCCGTATAAGCTAGTAAACGAAAAATAATAGAATCTTCAGTCTCTTCAGCTAATAAAATGTGATCGAACATAAAAAGAACATCCGTAATTGCATGCTTCTGAAAAATCATGACAAAACCACTTAAATAATGGTAACGCATTGCTAGCTTAGGTTCTTCTATATCACTACTGATTGAGATGGTGTTGAGCAGCTGCTTAGCTTGCTCATATTCACTCGTAATCAAAAAAAATTCAGCTTGGTTCATCTTTTCAATGATCTCTGAATATTTTACGCCTACTTTTGGGAACAACTCGCCTAAAGGCAACCCCAGACGATTGCACAGCTGAATAAGGATTTTTAAACTTGGTACTTTTCCGTTATTTTCGAAACGACTTAAGGTAGCTTGTGTACAGATCCCTTCGGCCACTTCACTTTGAGAAAGTCCTATCGCTTTACGCGCTTCAACAAATCGCTCTATATTCACGTCCATCCCTCCATACAATAACTAGCGGCGGTTTAGTTTGTGCTCATTTTCACATTTGTTTTACACCTCGAATTATACCTTCCAGAAATATAATCGTCAACTAAATATATAAAAAATTATATAATTTTGTGAATTTTTTGCCAACAAAAATTTCATTACTCTATTGCTCTTTCTTTAGAGTCTCTGTAATAAATTGTTGATTTAACTTGTTTTTTCATCGTCACCCTATTTATATAAAATAGTATAGGAGAGTAAAAAAGCTATTTCGTTCAACTTCGAACAATGTAATTTTATAATCCCAAGGTATAATGAAATAATTTATATTAATGTATGCATTAACAAGCGGAATAATGTATAAAATTCTATAATTAAGCGCACAAAAAGTGGAACCTAACTAGACTCATGCTAGTAGATTCCACTTTTTTCTCCTAATTCAACTATAAGGCGCGTAAGCTATCTCAATGACTGCAGCAAGTTTTTCCTTGACCTCTGCAGTGGTGAAGGCTCCTGACAGGCCATTTAAATTCAATGATTTCATCGTTGCATAATTGATTCCTAAATGTTCAGCCAACAACAAGTACTCTCTAGTCAGTGACGTGTGGGAAACCGTACGATTGTCGGTATTGATGCAGCAGCGGATCCCTTTTTCCATAAAATCAAGCAAGGGGTAATCTTCCCAACTATCCACCGCGTTCGTTTGAATATTACTCGTCGGGCATAATTCGATGACCGTTCCTTTTTCCACACACAGTGCCTGTGCTGTTTCATCCATTTGAGTGGCGATGCCATGTCCAATACGGTCGGCTCCTAAATGGATTGCTTGAACAACATTATGAGCACAACCGCATTCGCCAGAATGAAGGGTAATTTGCAGGCCTTTTTCTTGCGCAAAAGCAGTCAAAGGTTCAATGTGGTCATTTGCCAAATCAGGTTCCGGTCCTGCCATATCAAAACCAACCAATAAGCTTTCTTGCGTTTGTGTCAATTCGGACAACATCGCAAGATTTTCTTCG
This sequence comes from Desemzia sp. FAM 23990, assembly GCF_045528485.1. Classification (NCBI taxonomy): domain Bacteria; kingdom Bacillati; phylum Bacillota; class Bacilli; order Lactobacillales; family Carnobacteriaceae; genus Desemzia; species Desemzia sp. FAM 23990. The sequence goes on along the minus strand of NZ_JBGQQW010000026.1, from coordinate 43,500 downwards.
TTAGAATCCTGACGCATACCGCAAATCAATAGGTTCACTAGGATATTGTATTGTTCCATGGCTCGATGGACCCCTTCACTGACCGCTGAAATAATTTCTGGTAACGTCATTCCTGCTTCTGTATGCAAGAGCGGAGCAAAACGCAATTCCATATAACGAACATTTTCCAAAGCCGCTGCTTCAGCAGTCGCAAAAGCTGACTCTTCAAGCTGCTCACGGGTTTGCATGAGTTGGAGAGTGATATCGAAACTTTTTAGATAATCCGATAAATCTCTGCATTTTTCCGGTGCCGCTACTTGATCCAGTAAAGCTCCATCAAGTTGTTGTTTTTCCGCTAGTTTCTTTAATGTTTTCATCGGCACAGAACCATCTAAATGGCAGTGTAACTCTACTTTAGGTAGTTGATGAACAATTTCTTTCTGCACGTTATCCAGATCCCTTCACAAATTATTTTCTATTCCATCTGGTGTTTTGGTTATTTAAATCTCCTCATATGACGCTCAACACGTTTGAAATATTGCCATTAAGTATCTGGTAGAAAGCTGGTTTTCAGAACGATAATCAAACGAATGATATAAAAAAAAACGCCGATTCTGTGGTTAACTCACAATTAGCGCGTTTTTATTCTTCTTTATGCCAAAGCTGGTTTATAGTACGAAAGAACGACTTCGACTTATCTATAAACGAAGAATTTAATAGTTTCAAATATATCAAATGTACCTTCATTTAACAACCTGAATGGCCGCATTTTTCATTATTTCGCTTTATAATAATTGTGTATTTATTTAAATAGAGACTGATTTTAATGGTAGACAAGTATTTTTTATTGGACATCAAATAGAGATGAAGCTCACTGAGGCTCCATCTCTATATACTACATTCTTTTTCAGCCAGCCTTTACTTTATCTTCCGTATAGACATGTACTTGGTTACGCCCTGATTGTTTTGCTGAATACAATGCTTTGTCCGCTTTGATCAACAACTGATCTACAGTCTCCTTTGCCTCTTGTATCGCTTCGGCCACTCCCATACTGAACGTAACCGGAATGTCTCCTTCTGCAGAATGAAGATTCTGAATCTCTAGACTTTTACGCAATTTATTTCCTAATGCTGCTGCCTCTATTGCTGTATAACCACTCAGAGACAAAGCAAATTCTTCCCCACCGTATCTAGCAAACACCAGTCCTTCCGTTAACTGATTTTCACAAATGTTTACGACATGCTTAAGTATTTGATCTCCTATATGATGTCCATATGTATCATTCACCTGCTTAAAATGATCAATATCCATCAGTATTACTGTAAACGGAGTGTATTCTCGTTTCGATGCTTCAAAATCTTGTACGCAGCGTTCCATAAAGGCCCGTCGATTATATATATGAGTTAGTCCATCATAATTGGCTTGGTACTCCAATTTAGTTTGGAGTCTTTTGAGTTCAGTAATATCTGTAAAAATCAGTATTAAACCTTTACTATTTTTCCCCTGTATCAATGGTGAGATACGAATCTGGTACATACTTTTGACACCATTCACAATCACCTGTACTTCTTGGGACTGACTGGTCACTTCAAGATTTAATGGAACAGAATTGCCTGACAATGGATACCAAATTTTAGAAAAGTCCATTCCAAGTAGAGTTTTATTTAATTGTGGAAAATACTCTTCACATGTCTGATTGAACTCGATCAATTGGCGAGACTCATCCAATACCATTACACCATCATTGATGCCATTACATATCGCATCTTTTGCAATGGGCATCAGCGTGAACAAACGGGAAGATTTGATCGACCACAAATACAACAGAGATGACAACCACAAGACCATCGGAACTGGGTCTACTCCTTCAAGGGTCAATCCTACTAAATACAGAAAAGCTGTCAGTATAGGAATCAATTGTCCGATTATTAAAGCAAATAATTGTGGGCGATAATTTTTTGCAGTCTCTTTCCAATGAGAGATAGCCAATAACAAAGCAACCAGCATACAGGTAAATATGTAGATTCCATGAATCGTATACCATAGCCCTATTTCCTGCCGTATATAAGGAGCGCCTAAAGATGAGTCGATCTCAAACACTCGATAATGAAGATGATGCCAGTCATTCGTTGCTACCATGACTAACGTAATCAAAGGAACAACCAGAAGAGAAAAAGCTTTTTTTCTTGAAATTGAAATGCCTAAATACTGCATAACAAACAGTAGTCCTAACGGCGTAGAAATCGGCATCCCCACATATTGCATAACTGTCCAAAATTTGATCTGATCAAGCGTTGTAGCTAGTAATCCAAAAGCTGAAGCAAAACAATAAACAGCTATTGTTGCAGTGTAAACCATAAAAATATGCGCAATTCTTTTGTAACGGTGCCGATTAACATACACATATAAGAATAAATATAAGTTCAATACACCAGACGTACAGATAATTGATACATAAGCAGTCAATTGTGAATTCATGATAGGGCATCCTCTTTTAGTCATTTTTTACTTTTAATGTAACACAGTTTTTTTTATATAGGTACATCAAAATCGGCTCATTATCCATTGACACAAACCGTTCACATATAAACGTTTGCGACAGCATATAAGGCAATTTGATACCCATTAGATAAGAACTGTTTCCTTTACTTGAATGAACTATTTTTTTAATTTATCTGCCAGTCGATAAAACTAAGGACTAACTTAAACTTGAAGTTTTGTTAGATTATTTATTCTTGAGAACCTTTTTCTGATATGATATTCCTATGACAGTTTAAGGGAGGAAAATAAATCATGTTGGAATTCAAACAAAATATCCGGGGAAATGTAGCCCTAGGCGTAAACCCACTTGGATGCAAACAAGAAGTACTGAATCAAATTGACTATGTGAAAAGCAAAGGGACTTATGAAGGACCGAAAAAAGTATTGATCATTGGTGCTTCATCAAGCTATGGTTTAGCTACCCGCATCAGCCTAGCTTTCGGTGCAAGAGCAGATACCATTGGTGTTTCTTTTGAAAAGGGACCAAAAAACGAAAAGAATCTAGGAACAGCTGGTTGGTACAACAATATCGCTTTTCGAGAAGCAGCTGAAAAAGAAGGCTTAGTCGCCAAAAACTTTGTACAAGACGCCTTTAGCCATGAGAGCAAACAAGAGATCATCGATTATATAAAAAATGAATTTGGCGGTAAAGTCGACCTAGTCGTTTACAGTCTGGCAAGCGGCAGAAGAACAGATCCTGATACTGGAGAAACCTATACTTCCTCCATTAAAGCTCTTAGCGAGCCAGTAGTTGGTCCGAATATTAATATGCAAAACCACTCTTTCTATACTGAGACTCTGGATCCTGCAACTGATGAAGAAATCGCAGGTACAGTCAAAGTCATGGGTGGCGAAGACTGGCAATTATGGATGGAAGCCCTAAAAGCAGCAGGTGTATTGGCTGATGGAGTGCTGACAACTAATTATTCTTATTTAGGAACAGAGTTGAATCGTCCTTATTACGGTGGAGGTACTCTTGGTCTTGCTAAAGCGGATTGTGATGAAAAGGCGGAGAACATTAATGAATTGCTGGCTGATATTAACGGAAAAGCCGAAATTGTGGTTGCTACTGCAGTTACAACTAAAGCCAGTTCAGTGATTCCTTTTTTCCCTGTTTATTGCATCGCTCTATACAAAGTCATGTCAGACAAAGGAACTCACGAAACACCCATTATGCATCAAGACCGCATTTATCGCGAAATGATTTACGGTGAAAAGTCTGAATATGATGAAATGGGACGACTTAGACCTGACAGTTGGGAACTGGACAGCGACACTCAAGCCCAAACGAAAGAACTTATTTCAAAATTAAATGAAGATAATTTCAATTCTGAAATAGCCGCTTATGACATCCTGTTTAAAGAGTTCTCAAATTTAAGCGGATTTATGGTAGATGGCTATACTGAGCAAGAAGTGACTATAGAAGATTTAAAAGCGTTAAACTATTAAGTTATTTTGACCATATCGATAAGAACAAAAACCCCTAAGCAGAAAAATGCTTGGGGGTTTTCAATGTAGATGAATCTAGAATTTGATGTTGGATTCGCTCTTTGCTATCACTTATAAGAAGATTCACTGTAAATACATCAATGAGTTTTGGTTCCTTAGTTTAGATTCGAAAAATTTTTTAGAATTCGTCACGTGCTTTACGCAAGTCTATAAAATCTTCCAGCGTTTCTGCCTGAATAAACAGATTGATTTCTTTCTCCCGACCGATGGTTGACGGTAGTGTCGGCACTCCTTGTGCGCGCAAATGATTGACGTGGCCCAAGGCTTCAGAAATCACCTCATTAGACGGCTGCACAGAATGAGCAAAGTTCAAATTGGTTTGTGTATATTCATGTGCCGCATAGACTTGTACTTTATCGTCTAAACGCTTGAATGTCTGCAAAGCACCATATTGAGCTTGATAATCTCCTGTAAAGACTCGACCACAGCCAGCTGAAAATAAAGCATCTCCACAAAAGAGACTCATTCCCATTAAAAAGCTGATGTGTCCAGCAGTATGACCACCAGTTTTGAAAACTTGAATATTTTGGCCCAGCAACTTGAAAGAGACTCCCTCTTGAACAATAGAATCAGCTAAAGGTTCCGTTTCTTTCGGTCCATATACAGGAGTACCGGGGTGTTTCGCTAAGATTTCTTTCACCCCGCCAATATGGTCATCGTGATTATGAGTCAAAAGAATAGCGATTAAATCCAGCTGTTGTTCCTCCAAGTAATCTATGACGCCTTCAGCTTCTCCGGGATCGATCACTACTGCTTCGGTGCCTTCTTTAATGACCCAAATATAATTGTCAGAAAGAGCTTTGATAGGTTTAACATCCATTGCTTTTCCCCCTTAGTTTGATTTTTTCCTAAACAAAAAATTCAGTTATACCGCCTATCGACTATAAAAATAGAACTTCTAAAAATAAAGAAGTTCTATTTTTATAGTCTGGACCTATTTAATGGTGTTTGCTGTTTGAGCAAAACCCCATTTATTGGTTCTACAACATTTAACGTTGGTGAGTAGAAAATACACTTCTTTTTAACTCTAACTCTATTAGAAACTCAGTTTTAGAAATTTCTGGAGGACTATGGGGTTGCTTATAACCATGAAAAGGATGCAATGAGAATTATCCCGAGTTAAGCTTCAGCTTTTACTCGGGGTTTGACGCTTGCAAGTCTTGAGACGCGGTTTTCGGCTCAAGGCGTTCCCATGGCGTTCCATAAGCAATCCCATAGTCCGGAGGAAATTTCTTTATCAACGTTAGAAGATGAAGAGCCAATTTATTCCTGCTACTCTCACAAAGTAGTGATGATCGGTCCTTCTTGCGTAAGAATAATGGTATGTTCGTATTGAGCCACTAAGCTTTTCTGAGTGAGTAGTGTCCACTCATCTTCTTCGGATTCGAATACTTCCTCTTCCAGAGTAGAAATAAACGGCTCAAAAGCAATCACCATACCCTCTTTTAAGAGCTCATCATCCCAACGAGAAAAATAATTAAAGATATGGTCTGGTGCTTCATGAATGGAACGTCCAATGCCGTGTCCAGTAAGATCTTTAATAACAGTCAAACCATGTCGTTTTGCTACATTGTGTACTGCTTTTCCAAGGGCGCTTTTTTTAGATCCTGGTTTTGCTTTTTTAAGACCTGCGTAGAAGGCTTCTTTAGCAACCTCGCATACTTTTTCTTTACTTGTCTCTCCCTGACCAACCACAAAAGAAATCCCGGTGTCTGCGAAATACCCATTTTTAGAAGCTGATACATCAATATTTACAAGATCACCTTCTTGGATAACCCGACCTCCTGGAATTCCGTGCGCTACTTCCTCATTTACACTTATGCACACATACCCTGGAAAATTATATGTTTCTTTAGGTGCGGACAAAGCCCCAGCTTCTTCAAAACTCTTTTCTGCCATTTCATCAAGCTCTTTTGTAGTCATTCCGGGCTTAGTACACTCGACTAATTTATTTCTGATGGATCCGCAAATACGGCCAATTTCTTTTAGTCCATTAAAGTCCTCTTCACTTTTTGCAATCATTATACGTCCTCTTTTTAAATGTAATTTTATACCTATCCTTCTTAGTTCGTGATATATCTAAATAAGACTTTCCTCAAGCTATGAAAAGAAAAACTTCACTACCTCGTTTTTATGAACTACTCCCCAATCGGTTGATATTCCACTGCCAGACCTCTTTGGACACCTGGTCGTTCTGCAATGCGGTGAGACCATTCCAAAAGATGAGTGTACTCATCCAGATTTAAAAATTCATACGAGCCTTCATATAATTCTCCTAAAGCTAAACGACCGTACCAAGACCAGATGGCAATATCTGCGATCGTATACGTGTCTCCCGCTATATAAGAGCGCTGTGCTAAGGTTTTGTCGAGCAAATCCAATTGACGTTTCGTTTCCATCGTAAAGCGATCGATCGGATATTCCATAGGCTCGGGAGCATAAGCGAAAAAGTGACCAAATCCTCCCCCAACATACGGACCTGCTCCAATTTGCCAGAATAACCAATTTAGGGTTTCAGTCCGACCATGAATATCTTTCGGAATCAGTTCATTAAATTTCTCGGCCAAATAAAGAAGAATGGAGCCTGATTCAAAAATATCCACACGAGGTTTTTGACTTTGATCTACTAGAGCTGGAATCTTAGAATTCGGATTAATCTCAACGAAATCTGAACCAAATTGGTCGCCTTCTCCAATATTAATAGTGTACACGTCATAGTCTATACCCTCTACACCTAATTCTTTTAACTCTTCGAACATGATCGTGACTTTAATACCATTCGGTGTTCCCAATGAATAAAGTTGGAACGGAGCCTCTCCAACTGGTAATTTCTGTTCGAAGCGACTGCCAGCCGTTGGACGATTGCCCCCTTTTTTCGGATTTTCTTCTTCCCACTGCCACACTTTTGGTAATTTATATTCCGTCATCATACCACTCCTTATAATGTTTATTCGTAACTCCATCATACTACTCATGCATCCATATACTCAATGAAAAGAACGATAATTAGATTTTCATACAATTTCATCATGTACGTTCCTCTCTTACCTATTTAACTAACTAGCTGCCATAGTGCTTAGAGCAAACTACTTATTCTGTCGTTTGTTAAATTCAATGGCAATAAACTCTGGTAAATAGTTGGGAGTACATCCTTTTGCTACTTTTTCATCCTTATAAAGACCAATCTTCTCACCTAATTTAATACAACGAACGCGATATTTTTCATCATAAACGCCTATCCAGCCTGCAGTGAAATTCATTGCCCATTGCACTTCTGGTTCTTCCTGCGCAATATTCGCTTCTAATGCAGTTAACAAGTCTTCAGTGTTATCAGGCGGTGTTTTGCCCGTCCATCTCAAACGTCCTTGGTAATACCAGTAAGTTCGTCTTTGAAGAGCAAAAGGGCTTTTTTCCCATGACTCCATCAATGCAATTTTCTTTTTATCTTTGGTAAGCTGATTAGCCATTAACCAATCCATCAAGTTATTTCGCTCATCGTAATTATGAGTCTGCATATCCTTAGTCAGCTTATTTATATCATCTTCTGAGAGAAGTTTTTTATCCATAATTAAAATTGCTAATAATCTGGGCAGAAACTCTTCAGTTGACCATAATTCCATAGCTAGTTCGTGGTCTTTTTTTATTTCCTTCGCAATCTTCCTTAAATCGCCTAGCTTAGTTTTACTATTTATCTTAAGGAGAATATTTTCTGCTTTTGAAGTGCGTTTTATTTTTGTTCGTTTATCTTCAGTCATTTCATTTACCTCCTGTATAAAATAATTAATTCCTATTATGTACTTCACACTTAAAATAAATAATCTATTAGCGAAAAGTTTAAGATTTATCAATAATTCCTCGTACTAACAGATTAAACTTTACGCTTTTTGCCTGTTTTTCTATTAGAAAGCAATATATCACCTAACATAGGCGTGCCTATATGACCTATTCATGCTAGAATAAAAACAAGAAACTATTGGAGGATGATATTATTATGAGCCAACAACTTGTTGAAATTTGCCTGCGTGTCAGAGATCTTGAAGCTACTTTAGACTTTTATACTAATCTGTTCGATTTTGAAATTGCCAGCCGCAGAGAATTCCCTGAAAATAAATTTGATTTAGTTTATTTGAATTCTCCCGGTTCTTCTGTGCAAATTGAACTTACTTACAATTACGACGCTGAACCTTACAATGTAGGAGATGGCTTCAGTCATTTAGGTGTTACTGTAGATGATTTAGAAAAAATGCATGGAGTTTGTAACGCTTCTGCTTACAAAACAGGCGATTTAAGAGGACTTTCAGGCGGCACACCCACCTATTTCTTTGTGACGGACCCTGATGGCTATCGAATTGAAGTAAAGCGCGCAAAATAATTTTTTGACTCTTTTAAATGTAAGCATGTTGGTTGTTCCCAATATGCTTACATTTTTTAATTCCTTCTTATTATTACTCACAATATCTCTTTCATTCATTACTTTTAAAAACCTCATTTACTTATGATAGGGTTCTTCGTATCGTTTGTTTCTGCGGTTTTTAATCAACGTAGAGTTGTTTCACATATCTTTTTGATTAAAAATATATCATGCTACATAGATTCACTCACGTAATAGACCTTTTTACTGATTATCAATAGTATTAATTATTGAAACCATTATCGTCATAGCATTTTCATCAAAATAGAATGTTTCTTTTGAATAGAACGATCCCCCTACATCTTCGCCCAAACTAATTGAATCAGGAGAAAAGAAGTAATCTCCATCCTTGTACGGTTGAAAGTAATCTCTTAATATTTTAGTGATATTCTTATCAATTGAAAGACAAAATTCTTTAGTGACTATACTAAACAAGTCTAAAATGTTTTTCTCCCATTCAGGTAAATAGTTTAATACATTAATTTCCTCTAGCTCTATACTGCTAATATATTTATCGTTTTTATAGTTCTTTCCTTTATTTTTTTTAAGATGATTCTTTTCAATTATCAACTCACATGTTATTTCACCGCTAACACCATCAATTTTTTTTGAGAAATTAGTTATTGGCAATGAAAAATGTTGCCCAAAATCTCTCAATACTTTCAAGAATTGACTCTCGTCCTTTTTTTCATATTCTTTTATTATCGTTTGTACATTCTCATTCTTAATTTGGGCACCAAAAGATTTCATATTGTCGACTAACTGTCTAGTAAATAAAATGTATTTATATATAAGATATTTATATTCAGCATATAGTATATTTAAAGCAATTTTATCATCGTACTTAGCACCTTCATTAAATGTATTAAGCTCCTCTAAAGACTTCATTACATTGAAGCAACAATCATAAATATTTGCATACTTTTGGAAATATTCATTAAAATCTTTCAATAATTCATATTCTTCTTCAGTTATTTTCTGAGTAACTAACTTCTTCCTTAAGTTGTTTAACGTATACAAGGTTTCCCTCCTTAAAACATGTTGTATTTTTTCACTTTCAAGGTAGCTTTTAAATATACTGTCATTCTCGTAAAAACCTCACCTACTTATGGTACGGTTCTCCGCATCTACACAAAGTGAGGTTTTTTATATTACTTTTCATTTTGAGTTAATAGTCTTTTCTTTTGATTGATTCCTTTTCTTATATTTTTTATGAGTCCTCGTTTGAAGATGGCTTCTCTTCTTGTTTAGTTAATATATAACTTACCACTTTTTTATGGTATCTATCTTTTGATTTTCTGAAATAGTAATTAGAGTATGATTTCTTGCAATACATTACTATCTTTATAAGCTGAAACTACTCCTAAATCTTCTTTGAAGCGAATTTCTTCTTCATCATGCAATGTTTTTTTTAGAAATGGATCATCTATTTCAGAAATATATTGGCCAACATACTTCATTGCCAAAAATCTATTATGCCTAACAGCTACTCTTGCACTTGCTTTAATTATCCGCAATTGTAACTCAATATCTAAAACTTCACTTAAACCACTTAATAATGAAGTTGTCGATGAAACAATAGAGTCAACATAACTAAACGGGTATTCTCTAGTTTCAATATCATCACAAACGTTACTTATAAATTCTGTATAAAAAGCGTTTTTTTCTTCCCATATATTCTTATGGGTATCTATATCAAGTTTTATCATTAGATCTACTTTTTCTTCATAATCAGGATTTGTTATAAAATCTAACTCAACCTCAACATTATTAAGACTTAAATCTTTTTCTGAAATCAATTGAATAATATTATCTAATTTATAATCTTTAACATTAAAACTTTGGACAGGTTCCTTAAGTAAATAAAACTCATTTGTAAATTCAATTATTGTTTGATATCGTTTTTCAGGTTTAAATTCAGTAGCTTTTTTTATAATACTTCTCATTTGAGGACTTATTTCATTTAATTTTGTCATTTCATAATAATTAAAATCTTTAGTACTAAGCACATATAAAATTCTTCCCAAACTAAATATTTCCGATTTTTCATCAGCATTTTTTAAATCTGACCATTGTTCAGGAGCACAAAAATAATATGTACCTCCACCACCACCTACTGTTAAATTCATAGTATCTTCTCTAAATGACTTAGACGATATCCCAAAATCTGTAATTTTAATATCACCTTCGAAATCTAATAAGATATTTTGTGGTTTTAAATCTCTATGAAGATAACCTTCTGAAATATAGAATTTAACTGCATCTAATATTTGTGAAAATATATCAATAATTTGCTCTAAAACAAGATCTTGGTCTCGTATATATTCTTCTAAATTATGAGGATATTTATCCATAATAATGAAAAATTCATCAAAATCACAATATACTGGTTTCAATATATTTTTATGATTTAAATTTTGAATATACCTCATTTCTCTATCAAATCTATGATATTGCTTAAAGTCTTCTTCATTACCAATCTTTTTAAGAACTAAGTTACTCTGGATAATATTCCCATCAACATCCTGAAGAGTGCAATCATAAATTTTACCTACACCACCATGATAACTTGGTTGTTCTTCTGTAGTTACAATATATGGAGTATCTTTGATAGTATATTTCATTTAATCTCTCCTTACTTAATTTTCAATGTTCATATATCCTTAAACCTTTGTATATCAATAGTATTCAATTACTAATCTAGCACCTATTAAAAACAAGTTTGGTATTTATTAAACTATTAAAACATAGTATATTCCACCAGTTTTTCTAGTACATAGTAAATAATATAAAATTTATTTAATTGTATTTTGATTCTTTGTATCTTTTTTTAAAACTTTTTTTAAAACACAATTTCATAAGATTTTTTATTTATTTAACTCAAGTGTAATACCTACATACTTAGATATTTATTTGAAGTACCTTATTAACTAGTAAGGTCGAGCACTATACTGACTATAACTCAAACCCTTTCTTAGCTTAGTAAAATTCTCTTGATTAATATTAATTAAATATGATTCTCTTTGTGTACTAGTCTTAAATTTAAGTAAGAGCCATGGATTTATAATAAAAATTTTTTCATTACTTTTTACAATAAAAATTCCTATAATATTGGAAGGCCATAATGCATTTTTAATTAATATTTCTTTTTCATCTTCAAATAAATCTCCATTTTGAAGATTAAATTCTTTAAGTATTTCAGAATCAATAGAATATTTTCCAAACTTTTCGAAACCTAAAATAATAAAACCATATCCATGTTCATCTATACCACAAAAACCTTTTGCGACTTCATAATTATTATCACCTACTGTGACAGATATAAGCGGCGAATTTTCCTTTTCTTCTGGCATTTTTTCTTTCCCTACATTATGAATCAATGAATAAAGAACTTCTAATTTAGTATCAGAATATTTTTCCAACTTATCTTCGGAGAAATTTGGAAACTTATCTCTTACTGCGTTAGTTAATTTTTTTATGTATTCAGACTTATCAACATCAAAAGGATCATAGTAACCTTCTGCTCTCTCATTTTTATAAAAATCAATACCTTTAAAGCCAACTATAAAAAATTTATTAAGCGAACAATTTACTATGTCATCACAACTTTCACCGAATCTCTTAAATGAATCTCCTCGATAGTATAAAAAATACTCTTCATCTTTATTAATCCTGTTAATGTATTCTTTCACTAAATCTAACTTCGAACCTTCTATATTGAATAATTTATATTCATGCATCTCTTCATAGTCGAAGCTCTTAAATATAGCACCTTCAAAATCACTTTCTAAATCGCTTTTTTCCAATTCTCCAAAACTTTTCATATATGATTACTCTCCCTTTGGTATATCATTAATTACTTATTTTGAATTTATTAATCCTTTTCTAAACCTTACGTAGTTAAATCTAACTCATCACTATGAATTAATTGGTCCACTGTTTGTTATAGTATACCTATAATCATCATAAGTGACTATTTGAAATTCATATTTTATGGTATTTCCTATAAAACAACTAGAATGTACTCCTACTTCAATCTTAAAATAGTAATTAATAACCATACTCTAAAATACATAAAGCATGGTCTGATAAATTAGTATTAACAACTTTAACTTCAATATATTTATCTATCGTAAAATTAAAATTCATATATATATTATCTATTGATGATTGATATGAATAGCAAGTAATTATATTATTTGCTATTAGATAATTATATCCGCAATCTATTATGCTTTTAGGCTTATCAGACATTTCACCTCTTTTTTCATAAGCATTAAAATCACCTACAATAAATGTATATGGTGCATCCTTCAATGTTTGCATCAATTGATTCCACATTTCCTCTTCTGGGGGCATATGAACTCCTAATAAGTTAATACCACCGCATTGGAGTTCAACAAACTTATTTCCATAAGAATGACTTGAGTCATATTGTAGTAGATCTTCTCTAAGCTGTTCCCACAAACTGTTTTTTCCACATATTGCTACTGTACACTGTATAGAATTTATTAAATATTTCGGTTGTAGTATTTTATACTCCTGAAAAATTTCTTTAAATTTATTATATAGTGGATTTGTAAACCAATGCCCTCGTTTACTTCCCATAATTTTATGTGGTATTTCTTGCAATATGATAATATCATTTTTATTAACTAAAACTTTAGCAATTAACTGCCTTATTAATTTCATATGATTTAAACGAATTTCATCAGATATAATTTTATTATCGATTCCTCTAAAACCATTAACATTCAAAGTCATTACTTTTATAAAACTGTCTGTTGCCATTTTATTCAAAATCCTCACTCTCCAGATCTATTTCTTACAATTACTCAAGCATTAATCTATTTTAATAAATAGAATTAAATATATACAGGAGTATTTAAATTAAATGAATTCCTCCCGATATTTCATAGTATATTTAATATTTTGATAAAGTCCATATAATTGTGTAAAAGCAAAAAGGCCATATGAACGCCTCTTTACGGTACAATGTTTTTAACCACTAAAAACATACCCAGGAGGCAATCATATGACCCAAGTACATTTTACACTGGAAACAGAAGATATTCAAAGTTTAATTGACCAGTCGGTCAAAGATAATGCGGCTAAACAAATTTTACAAACTGTATTTAATCAGTTGATGGACGAGCAGCGAACAGATTATATTCAAGCCACAAACTATGAACGATCAGACGATCGAAGAAGCCAACGCAACGGCTATTATGAAAGAGAATTAACGACTCGTATTGGCTCTCTTGAGTTGAAAGTTCCCCGAACACGCGACGGTGAATTTGCACCGACTGTATTTGAGCGGTATCAACGCAATGAGAAGGCTTTGTTAGCCTCTATGTTAGAGATGTATATTTCTGGTGTCTCTACACGTAAAGTCTCTCAAATCGTTGAAGAACTATGCGGTAAATCAGTCTCTAAATCCTTTGTCTCCAGTTTAACTGCCCAGTTAGACCCTATGGTCTCTGAATGGCAAAATCGTTCTCTATCAGACAGGTCTTTCCCTTATGTTATGACAGATGTTATCTACATCAAAATCAGAGAGAATCATCGTGTCGTATCTAAAAGCTGCCATATAGCGATTGGCATATCAGAAGATGGAGAGCGTGAGATTATTGGCTTTATGATTCAAGATGAAGAAAGTGACGAAACTTGGTCTCTCTTCTTCGACTACCTCAAAACCAGAGGGTTAAGTGAAGTGGAAATGGTCATTTCCGATGCCCACAAAGGCTTAGTCAAAGCAATCAAGAAGTCATTTACAAACGCTTCATGGCAACGATGCCAGGTTCACTTTATGCGTAATATCCTCAATTGTATCCCTAAGAAAGATTCAAAACCTTTCAGAGAAGAAGTCAAAGCACTCTTCAAATTTACGGATATTGAAACGGCTCGCAAGGCTAAAAATACTATAGTAAGTGCCTATAGCGAACAATCAAAATACCATAAAGCCTGTGAAAAACTAGATGAAGGATTCGAAGATGCCTTTCAATACGCCGTTGTCGGTAAAGGTCAATCGAGATTAAAAAGCACGAATCTTCTTGAACGGTTAAATGAAGAAGTCAGACGCAGAGAAAAAGTTATCCGGATCTTTCCGAATCACGCCTCTGCCAATCGTTTAATCGGTGCAGTTCTTATTGACCGTCACGAAGACTGGCTAAGCTCTACCAGAAAATATATTCAATTTTAACCTATAGGTTAAAGCTTTAAAACAGTGTACTGTATTTTACACAATTTTATGGACTTGACTCGAAAATCATTCACCTTCAAAGTAGTTCTTTACAGCAAATGCTATATCTTCCTTATTAAAAATTGTATTAATTAATTGCTCAAGTTCTTGTAGTTCGATTTCAAACCTAGCATCCATATATTCCATTATAATTCTATCAGTTAAAATATATTTGGCTTTATCATACAAATTATCTACTAATTCATTTTGTAATTCTAACTTTTCTTTAATCCCTACTTTACTGTGACTGTAGAAGCTTAATTCTTTATCGAAATCTATTCCAAATGTTTCAAATCTAAAGAATAACATTAAGATGGGTGTTATAAGTTGATTAAAACGTTCTCTAAATATTGTGACGCATTCATTTGTCAGATGTTTATTTTTAAAATAGCATTTATTAAATAAATATATTAGATAATCTCTACTACTTATATAGGTTAAAATATTTTCTAAGTTGTTAGTCTTAGCTAAAATATTTAAAACATCATATATTCCAAAGTAATCATCGGTAATCAATGTTTTTAATATCTCGGACATATTATCAGAACTATTAATACAGTACTCTTTACTTATATTATCTAGAGATATTTTAATTTTTTCTGATAAACTATAATCTCTAACTCGATAAGTAATAATTTCATTCAAGAAAATACTATAAATATCTTTAGATTTAGATGATGTTGGGTAACATAAAATATTCACTTCAGATAATTTTCTCACCCTATCACTTTCTAATAGCTTATGGGTCACTGTTTGAGGAATCTGATCGTAAAAGTAAGCATTTTTTAAAATTTTCCTTTGTTCTTCAGAATTTTCTTGTAATATTTTATATACATATTCACTTAAAGATGGATTGATAATTGATATTTCTAACTCATTATATCCCTCTGTAATTTTGATTAACGAGTTAGACAGTCTTTTTAATGTTCTTTCATAATTATTAATTGTCATATCTATAAATTTTTCGTCCGATATTCTTTTTTCAAATGCTAGCTTTAAATTTTCGTTAGTCGTTTTTCCTTCTGAAATTGAGTATAAAATATATATAAAAATTCTATCTATTGGTTCAATTCTATTCTCAAACTCATCTCTCCAAACATCTTTAGGGTCATCTAGCTTACTCAATATAAAATTATAATATGACTCTTCAGTCTTCCCTATGGTCTTTCTTTTATTTGTAACATACTCTATTATGCGTGGATTAAAATTCACATGATTAATAACATCTAAAAACCGATTATCTGCCTTTAAATATTCCAGATAATTAGCAGGAATTTCATTATAAACTAAATGATTTTTAAAAATTCTATTCTTTTCATTTTCATAAACACTATCCATGTCAATCCTAAAAACATAGTCTGAATAATTCTCATATAACTCTCTAAATTTGTTATCTTTTTGCACAGCTTCATTTAAAATTGTTACTCTACTATTTAACACGAGCTTGGTATTTTCCAATGTTTTTATAAAAGATATAAGCATTTTTAATTCAGAAGACTTTGTATCCTTAACCTTTAAATAATGTTGACCTAAAAAGTCATCAAGAAGTATTATTTGTTTATTTTTGCTTGACTGTATAATTGATTCTTTTACACTTTTTAAGTCATTAGTTGAAGCGTATATAACTTGGTAACCATTTTTTAAATATTCTAAAACTATCATCTCACAAATCGTTGTTTTACCAGTACCAGGATTTCCTAAAAGGAGTAAAATATTATTATCTCCAATCTTTTTTAATGCTTTTTCGTAGGATTGGGTTTTAACATAATATTTTTTTCTTGCGTCAATATCACTCAATAAGGCATAACTATCCATGTTTACTGCTTTACTTTGAAATTCGGATAATATATTTACTGATTGAATCCACAGTCTATGATGTTTATTTAAAATCCCTCTATTTAATGAATCGTTCAAAAAGATATCGATTTCATCTTTGGTTACTATATTTTCTAAATCTTTCATATAAGGTGAGAACATTTCGATAATCTCTATTCTTTTCTTGCGTGTTAAGCCTATACTTGTAAACAGGTAGTAATTTTCAGGCTTCAAATTTTGAATCTTATCCTTTTCTTCTCTTAGTGAACTCATTAAATTACTCACCGTGCTTTTTGCATAATGTTTTACTTGAATGATAATTTTAGGGTTACTCTCATCATCGCTAATATCAATACCGCCATCTCTTCCTCGTGGAAATTGATATAATTCTTTTCCCAGTTTTATAGACATTATATCTCTACACAACGATTCAAATTCCAAGTCATCTAATAAATTATAATCAAACATTATAATAGCCTCCTTTCTAACTAAGGTAAATCCTCTTTAAAGTTTACTGCCAAAATTAAATATTTTTACTTCCACCTTTTCAAAAAAACCTCATTTACTTGTGGTACGGTTCATTCCGATTGATCTTAAATCCACGATAAATTTGTTCAATTAAAACGAGGCGCATCAATTGATGTGGCAATGTCATTTTACCAAATGATATTTTGGTATTGCTGCGATCCATTACAGCTTTGCTTAATCCTAAAGAACCACCAATAATAAACACTAGGTTACTCTTTCCTTGAATCCCTAATTGATTGATCTCTTGGGCAAATTCTTCTGAGGTACGCTGTTTTCCTTCAATAGCTAAAGCAAATACATGTGCTTGATCAGGAACTTTGGCAAGGATACGCTCGCCTTCTTTATCTTTTACCTGAATCATTTCTAATTCACTCAATTTCTCAGGCGCTTTTTCATCTGCCACTTCAATTAATTCTAATTTGCAAAATGGTCCTAATCTTTTAGCATATTCTGCAATTCCCATTTTCAAGTACTTTTCTTTTAATTTTCCCACTGTTATAATTTTGATATTCACAGTTATCCCCCTCTAATCACATGTTATCCACAGTAGTTATCCACATATCCACAATTTCGAATCAACATTTAGTATGCGAATATATGTTCACTACAAAATATAGTTTGTGGATAACTTTTTTTATAAAAATTGTCCACACGTTTCAATTTGGAAACCATTCCCTGGAAACCTTAAATTCAAAAGCTTTTGAGCTTGTTTTTCATTTTTTATATTCAGTTATGCACAGTTGTTAACAACTTTGTGGATAACTTTTTTCGCCCGTTAATTTAAGGTTTTCCTTTATTTTACAAAAGTTATCCACAAAAAGCGACCTTTACTTTTAGTTTATCCCAAGATTAATTGTTTTCGACAGCAAAAAAAATAGGAGCTGGACTTGTGTCCAGCTCCTATTTTGGGTTCTTCATTATACAGCCATGGTAGAACGTCTAAGCTGCTTAAATACTAACTTCTAGAAATTCCTGGAGGAAACGGGGTTGCTGGTAGCCATGTAAAGGATGCAATGTGAATTACAAAGCGTTGGCGCTTCAGCGCTTATGCTTTGTTTGAAGCTTGCAAGCGTGGAGACTTTAGGCTCCACGCGTTCCCATGGCTCTCACCCAGCAACCCCGTTTCCGGAAGGAATTTCTTTACCAACGTTATAAAATAGATGGCCCTGTTTTGATAGTATTTTGTTTTTATCTGGTTTGGCTTGCGCTGTTTTAGACGCGCTGCTCTTAAACGAGTTGCACAAACCAGACTTCCTGTAGTTTCATTTTATCTTTTTGTTGGGAAAAACCACCCAACTAAAAGATAAAAGTGAAACTCACGGAAGTCTAAACGGTTTGCTCCAATCTCTCTACTAAGCGGTTTTCTTCGCGCTCTACATTACGTCGTCAGATGAGGTCATTACAACGTTTACGGTCATCAGTTCTCCGCCTCGGTAGACTTCTATTTCTACTTCTTGGCCTACTTCTGTACCATAGATAGCTTGTCGTAATTCAATGGTGTCGGTGATCTCTTCTCCATTAAATCCTACAATAACATCGTATTGTTCCATACCGCCTTGTTCAGCTGAGGATCCTGACTGAACTTGAGCTACCACTACCCCTGAATTGATATCATCAGGCAATTGCAATACAGTTGTTTGTTGTTGTTCTGAAATTTGGCTTAGATCCAATAAGCTGATTCCGAGTACCGGACGAACCACTTCACCATTGGCTTCCAATTCAGCAATGATATCTACTACATCGTTACTTGGAATAGCGAATCCCATACCTTCTACAGTATCTGATGAAATTTTCATTGAATTGATCCCAATGACTTGTCCCGCAATATTCACTAATGCCCCACCAGAGTTACCGGGATTGATCGCTGCATCGGTTTGAATAGCTGTCATTTCCCAATCTACTTCTCCGTTAGCATCAATATCCACTGGAACACTTCTGTTTTTAGCTGAGATGATACCTGAAGTAACAGAAGAAGCATAGTTGGTGCCTAACGGAGATCCAATAGCTAATGCCGGCTCTCCAACCGTCAACACATCAGAATCGCCGAACTCAGCAACCGTCGTTACATTTTCAGAAGAGATTTTCAAAACAGCCAAATCTGTCCAAGAATCTGATCCCACCAATTCAGCTTCTACTTTAGTACCATCTTTTAACAATACTTCAATAGCATCTGATCCTTCGATAACGTGGTTGTTGGTAACAATGTATGAGGAATCCCCATCAGTTTTGTAAATGACGCCACTACCTTCTCCAGCAGTTTGCAACTCGCTGTCTTCGATGGATGACTCTTCGCTTGCACCGAAAACTCCACCAAATCCTTCTGTATTTTGTTGTTGCATATTGATAACTGAAACAACCGAATCTTCTACTTTTGCCACAGCATCTGTGATTTCTGAAGTAACTTCTACGCGCATTTGTGTGGTTTCTCCATCTGTTTGAGTAGATGCAGCATCTGAACTAGCTCCTTCATCAGAAGTCGCTTGACAACCTGCAAGTGCCACAGCAGTTAAACCGAATACCAAACTCTTTTTTAATGTATCTTTCACCGCTCATTCACCTCTTAATATAATTTGTTTGTAACTCTATTCTACAAATGAGTTTTGAATTTTATATGAATCCTTTGAGATAAAACAACACTTCTTATTCTTTATTCTATCATAAAAAAGAAAATTCCATGAAAATTAGCTCTCCAATTCAACGCTTACTTGATCCAATAGACAAAAATGAACCTCTATTTTAAGAGAGGTCCATCCTTTTTTAAACTATGAATTTATTTCAAGGTGTTTGTATAATATCGAATAACCAAAAACTGAATAACTTATAGGAATGCTGATGCGTAACATTAGGATGTTTCGCTTGAGAGAAGCATCTTTTAATTCGGACAGTTTAAAACGATACAAGTTATGCTTCAATTCTTTGAGCTGTTTTTTTCCATTTGGTTTATATTTGTATCCAACCAGAAGCAAATACAGATTCAAACGCATATACATTTCTTTGATCCGCCATAATAACTGAGTAGAGTGTATTTTTAATCGATCCATTATTTTTAGTAAAGCCGCTAATCCGGAAAAGTAATTGTCATAAAACTCTTTTTTCCATACATGATTTTCTGTCATATAATGATACTTCGATTCTGGCACACACAATATTGACTGACTTTTAAAGTAAAGTTGGCAGCAAATATCCAAGTCTGCATATAAGTGCAATTTTTGATCAAACAAAATCATTGTTCCGCTTTTAAATAAACTAGCTGAAAAGAGCTTATTGCATAGGAAACTTTCTGTCCGGTTTTGCAATAACATCAAATTGATCGCTTCTTCCGGACTTAACAGCCGGATCACTTCTGGACCAGGAGGAAAAATCAATTGATTTCTTATTTCTTCCGTGTAACGACAGATGACAGCTTCTGATTGGTACTTATCCAGCATAGTCATCAGCTGCTCAAACATGTCTTCATCTATCCAGTCTCCAGGATGAACAAATCCAATATACTCGCCTTCTGAAGACAATACACCTATATTACGAGCCGCTGATATCCCTACTTTATTCGTGTTGATCAAATGAAACCGTTCGTCCATTTTACAATATCTTTCGCAAATGCTTCTGCTGGAATCACTGGAACCATCATCGATCAAAATAATTTCTATCCGGTGATACGTCTGATATCGTAAACTGTTTAAACACCTCACTAAATGCTTTTCAGAATTATAAACAGGCACGATAATAGAAATCAATTTCTCCACCTCCTTCAAAGCATTAATGCAGGCTCATCACTGTGCTCAATTTTCAATCCCATAATAATGGTATGCAGCATCTGTTGATCTTTTTTTGTCATTATACACCACTCCAATAACATTTGCCTGAACGTGATCCAGTAACTCTTTTGCTTTATATAAATTATTTTTTTCAGCTACTCCATCTCGGATCACAAAAATCGTTCCGTCCGTTTTATTCGCCATTACTTGGGCATCCGTAACAGCTAAGATAGGAGGCAAATCAAAGATGATCAAGTCAAAAGAATCCTTTAATCGTCTCAGCAATTGATCCATTCTATTAGAAGCCAATAGTTCCGATGGGTTTGGAGGAATGATTCCGCAACTCAGGATGAACAGATTCTTAATGACTGTCTGGTGAACAATGTCTTGTATCCTCGTTTGATCATCAGTCAGTAAATCGGTCAATCCTTTATGGTTTAATACGTTGAACAGTTGGTGCACACTAGGATTGCGCATATCTGCATCTACTAAAAGAATTTTTTTGCCTTGTGAAGCAAATACTACAGCAACATTTGAAGCTACCGTCGTTTTTCCTTCTCCTGGACTTGCAGATGTAAACATCAGTGTCTTAAATTTTTTGTCTACCATCGAAAATTGGATATTCGTTCGAAGCGTTCTAAATTCCTCAGAGATAACTGAACTGGGTTTCATCAATGTAATCAAACTGTTCCCTTCTTCATTGTGCTGCGTTTTCTTTTGTCTAAACATGGTTAGGCTCCTTTCTAGTCACACGTTTTATTTCTACAGGATCTTTATTTCCTTTCATTTGAGAAGAAAGAAGCTGATCGGAATGGATCAATTCTTTTTTAGACAGGGTAGATATACTTCCTAATTGAATCCATCCTAACTGATCCGCAGCGAAATTCTCATCATGAACTTTTGTATCGGCCACAAATCGGAACAGAATCAGCCCTGTACTAAGTGCAATTCCTGCCGCTGCACCAATGACCATATTGAATAAGTAGTTTGGTGAAACTGGAGCAGAAGGGACTGTAGCTAAGGACAAGATAGCTACGTTGTCTATATTGATGACAGATCCTACATTGTCTTTAAAGACTGCAGCAATCGTATCTGCTATCAAGGCCGCACGTTGAGGGTTTGTATCCATAACCCGGATCCCAAATATTTGCGAGTCTGATTGAATGATAATTTCCATTTTGTCTTTTAGCTCTTCTTCAGAAAATCTATCTCCCAATTCTTCTTGTACTTTATCTAGCACTACTGGATCTTGGATAATGTCTCGATAAGTATTGATCATTTGAATATTTGTCTCGATTTCTCCCAGTTCTATAGCTTGGTTGGTTTCTGTTGCTCTACTGACCAAAAGATTCGTTTCTGCGCTATATTCTGGTTCGATGACATAAATGGTGATAATGTGCGCGCTTCCTATTCCAAGCAGCAAAAATAATCCTATCCAATACCATTTTTGCCGCAATAAACGAATCCATTCGGCCATAGTGATCATTCTGTCCATTGGAGTTCCTCCTAATTTATCAGCTTTTATATGTTTGCCTATGAATTGCACCAAAGAAAATGTACCAACAGAATTTTAATTCTCTTCATGTGAATGTGTACCTTTAGGGTTGCAGGAGTAGGATCTTTGGGTATGTAGTGAGAGTTTTGGGTGATGTAAAACCATTAAAAAAATGTTTTTTTAAGAGAGTATCTCCAAGAATCCAACGGCGCACTTGTTTCCGTTAAAAGAGGGGCGAGGTGTGCTTGGTAAGTCTTGAGGAGAATGATATGAACAGCTTTTAAAAACTTCATTCTTGAAGATACCCGTTGGTGAACTAATTTAGAACATTAAACAAATTTGTCTAATGGTAAAATACAGCACAAACAAACAAGCCTGAATAATGTGTAAGAAAATAACAGTGATCTGTGAAATATTAGAGAGTAAAAATAAGAGGCATGAATATGGTAGGTGTGATTAGAGGAAGAACGTTATTAAACAATAGCCCATAAACATGATTAAATATCTTAAGTTGTTGACCAAAGTCTATCACGGTTCATTTTAAAAAGAAAATAGGAACTAGTAAGAACAAAATTTTTTTTTATACTTGTGACAAAAAAGCGAACAAAAACAGGTTCTACAATATTTGACGTTGGTAAATAGAAAATGCACTTCTTTTTAATTCTAATCCTAATGGAAACACATTCCTAGAAATTTCAGGAGCAATCCCTAGGCCGGAAGAAATTTCTTTACTAACATTAGAATGATGAAGAATCCAAAAAGGAAGATGGTCCTATACCACCTTCCTCTACTACTCGCTATTTTAAATGGTTCTACAATATTTATCGTTGGTAAACAGAAAATCATTTATTCTTAACCCTAAACCTATTAGAAACCATTTCTAGTAATTTCAGGAGGAATATGGTGTTGCTTATAGCCTTGAAACTTCCGGCTCAAGGCGTTCCCATGGCTTTCCATAAGCTGCCCTATAGGACGGAGGAAATTTCTTTATTAACATTAGAAGACAAAAAGCTTTTTAAATAAGTGATTACAAAGAGAACAATAAAGAAGCTTCATCTGGATCGGTATCGTAAAGCTGAAATGCTTCACCGACACCTTTGCCTTTTTCTCTTAAAATACTTTCCACCGTACCATAAGCAATTTCTTTCATGTTATTGTCCTTGCTTAAATGACCCAGATAGATTCTTTTAGTATTGTCTCCAATCACATCACTAAGAGCTAAAGCACCATCTTCATTTGATAAGTGACCCTTATCGCCTAAGATGCGCTGTTTCAAGCTCCATGGGTATCTTCCCATACGAAGCATATCCAAGTCATGATTGCTTTCAAATAGATACGCATCCGCATTTGACACGATTCCTCGCATACGATCACTGACGTACCCAGTATCTGTCAGCATCACGAAAGATTTATTGTCTTTATGGAAACTGTAGAATTGAGGGGCTATGGCATCATGTGAGACACCAAAGCTTTCAATATCTATATCACCTATTGTCATTGTTTTGCCCATCTCAAAAAGATGTTTTTGCTCTGTTTTGATATTTCCAATGATAGGAGACATTGCTTGCCAAGTTTGTTCATTAGCATAAATATCTAAATTATATTTCCGAGCCATAACCCCTACTCCATGAACATGATCCCTATGTTCATGAGTAATTAAAATACCATCTAATTCTTGTGGAGTACGGTTGATTTGGCTTAATAATGCAGTGGTTTTTTTACCGCTAAGTCCACAATCTACAAGTAATTTCTTTTTGTCGGATTCGATATAAGTAATATTTCCTGAACTTCCGCTTGCCAGAATACTCACTCTTAATCCTTCTGTTTGCATTGCCATTTAAACCCTCGTCCCTTTTTGATCTGTTCCTGTTTGATTATTACTCATCAACACTAGTCGATTCACTCGACTCGCTGCTCGAATCTGAAGGTGTTTCCTTGCTGCTTTCTTGAATAACACTTCCGTTTACTGCATCAACACGTTTCAGTACACCATCTGTACTGGTTACCACTTCTATCAACCATACCGGCACATACATGCTCAAATCTTCCAAGTTCAGCGTCCGGCTGTAAGTTAATATCGGTTTACTCACTTCAGCCCCAGTAGGAATTTCATTATTTTGATAAAGGATTTCTACGGCATCTTGATCTGTGATCAAGGTCCTGCTTTCTCCTTGTACTGTGATCGGTCCAACATATTTTTGTTCATAAGAAATGATTTCTTTATTTCCATTCAAATGGAAAATAATATCTGCTGTTCCATCTACAATAGGAATGTTATTTGCTATTTGCCCATAAATGATTTGTCTGGTAGAAGGAATATAACGAATGAATTGATATTGATCTCCATATAAAATGGCATCACTCAAGATAAATTCCGTCAACACTTCTAAATCACCAGATGTCAGTTCTGCTCCTTGAGACAATTTTATAGGATCTGACAAAATACTGGCATACAGTGACCCATTGTTCTCAATAATGCCTGTTTGATTAGTCAAACGGCTTGAATTTTCTTCTAACAGATTATTGATTTCTGCTTGAACATATGGAACCTCATGAGCCTCATCTGCAAAATTCGGCAATTCAATTCCTTCATCTTGCATTTCCTCAATCAAATCTACTTGATTTGTAGCAATCCCAGTGAAATCATTTTGGCTGTTATCTAAAACACGCCACAACAGATATCCGTTTAAGCATAAAAATGCAAGGATAAAGATGATTTCGATTTTTTTAAAATCCATCATCAACACCTCCTTTAGATGAGCTTATCAGCGTTTGAACGCTCATCCAGTTTCCATTAACTTTAACGTACCAATTAGGCTCTAGAGTAACAACTCGATTAGACTCATCACTGTAGTTCCACGTATAGCCTACTTTTATATCGTCAATATCGTTTAATGATTGCCCGGCACTGGCAAGAACTGACGTTAACTCATCTACAGCATACAGTTCTTTATCCGTTTCTTGATCCGAAATAGGCGTCTGTGCTACCACTGTCGGCATTTCTAAAGCTGTCATACTGTTATCGGAAACCGTGACAAACGTACCGCCATAGTCAGGTGTCCCGAAAATCGGATACCCTTTAATATAACGCCGGAATTCCACTTCATTAGTGACAGAAGAATATCCATAGTAATATAATTCGTTAGGCCAATGCTCATATTGAATCAATTTATTAAAACTATTCAATACAGTAGTGGACAAACTATCATTATCCGTTCCTACTTGGGGACGTGTATACGTTAAGATATCTTTCTCGTTGTCAATGCTCAATTCACTGAAATAATCATAGTAACGTGAAAGTTCTTCATTGATGACCGTTTGAATTTCTGAAGTATCATCGAATAAGCGCTCAATAAATAAACTATTCGGCTGCTCTTCGACTAGATAATTGAGTACGGGCAACTCTAGAGAGTTTACAGGCAAATAAGTAATGTGTTCCTTTAAGGAAACAGACTCCGCCTCTATATGACTACTTTCATTTTCTTTCAATGCAGTGGGTATTAAATCTGTATCTATATTGGACACTTCAGCTTCATAAAACAGCATTGAACGAGTATTGTAGAAATAAATAACTCCTGGGTTATCTAGAGAGAGATACATTCTATTAAAGGTTCTGTTTTCATACTCTCTTGGAAGAAAAGAAAAAGAATCTTGGTATAATCCAAAAGGAATAGCACTGGAGAAAATAAGTTCTACATTGCTTGCTTGGCTCACTGTATCGATATAATTTTCGCCATTCATTGTAATAGGGTCTGTTACATCATTGACTTCAAAATTTTGAAAAGCAGTAAATAAACTGCTTAAAACTGCTTTATTTTTTGTAATAAATGTTCCTTGATTCGTATGTTCAGCTACTTCAGTTGGACCAAAGACAGTGGATAATTGACGATCAAAAGTAACGGAAGACACAACCGGTGCCTCATTGTTCTCAGTTTGAACAACATAGCCCCCTGGATTACGCCATAACAGGACCGTTAAAAATAAACTAAGCACAATTAAAAGAGTCAAGACGATTTTTCTTATTAACGGCCAATTCATTCCCAATCACCTTCTTCATATGGAACATATGGCAGAGAAATATAGAATGTAGTTCCTTTTCCTTCTGTACTATCCGCCCAGATCTTTCCTCCATGATGTTGAATAACTTCTTTAGAAATAGCTAATCCTAGACCCGTTCCTCCCATTGATCGTGCTCTTGCTTTATCGACACGGAAGAAGCGATCAAATACATGCAATAAATCTTTTTTCGGAATACCCATTCCTTGGTCCGCAATACTTAACACTACACTGTTATGTGTTTTAACTAAGCGGCACGTAATGATTCCGCCATCAGGAGAATATTTAAAGGCATTATTTAAAATATTGTCTAATACCTGCATAATTCTGTCTGCATCGATCTCTACCCAGATTTCTTGTTTCGTGATTTCCCGCTCAATAGAGTAATTTTTAAGCGGCTCATCTGTACTGGTTTTTATCATCATTTCAAAGCGATCCAGAACATGGTGGAATAATTCATTCAAATTGATCAATTCTAATTGAAGATTGCTCTTTCCAGAATCCATTCTGGATAATTCCAGCAAATCTTGTACCATTCGAATCATACGATTAGTCTCTTCTTGAGTAACTTTTAAAAATTGGGGAGCAATTTCTTCATCTTTCCAAGCTCCATCATTCAAAGCTTCCAAATAACTGCGCATACTTGTTAAAGGAGTTCGTAATTCATGTGATACATTGGAAACAAACTCTTTACGCTCCCGTTCAATTTTTTCTTGTTCGGTTACATCGTGCAGCACACAAACTAACCCACTGATAAATCCAGATTCTCTTTGAATCAAAGAAAAACCGCCTCGTAAAATCACTTGATTGTCATTAGTAGAAAAATCGAAAAGAAGTTCTTCCTCTATTTCTAATAACTGTCTTAAAGTCATTTCGCTATTCAAAATATCCATAATTAATTTTCCAAAAGCTATTTCCTGGGAAATATTTAACATTTCCTGTGCTTTTTCGTTAATGATCACAACTTTTCCCCGACGATCGGTGGCAATAACGCCATCAGTCATATGAGAAAGCACACTGTTTAGCCTTCTCCGCTCTGCTTCCGTGGTTTCTTGTGCCTCTTCTACTCGAGTAGACAACTCATTAATAGCATTGGATAACTGGCCTAGCTCATCTTCTCCATAAACTTTTAATTGACCGGAGTAATCTCCTTCTGCGATTTGAATCGTTTGTTGTTTCATTTCTGAGATAGGTTTAGTGATAGCTCGTGAAACAAATTGCGCTAAAATAATCATTAACACAATTGCAATCAACGCTGAATTAATAAAAATAATACTGATTTCATTCACTTGTTCATAAATCGTCTCGATATTCGTTTCCAACATAATAACCCCTAAAATATCAGAAGAATCTTCTGCATAAACAGGAGAAACCAACTTCCATCTACGGTCGTTGGTTAACGGGTCGAGGTACTGACTAGTCACATTGTTGCCTAACAACAGCGATTGATGGACATCCGAATCTGTGGATTTTCTTCCGATCAATGACTGTTGCGTATTGTCACTTGTACCAATAATATAATATTCTGGATCAACAACTTGTACCTCGACAACCCCACTACCCGAGAAATCTCTCAATAAGTTCGCTATACTAGCTCTTTTATCAGTATTCTCTTCATCTAATAAAATGGGTTGCAACGTATTCTCTAAGAAATCAACTTGTATCCGGCGATCCTCTTTAAAATTGTCTACTAATTGGTTTTCTAGTTGTGTTACAAAGTTTGCGCCAATGATTTCCAGCGTTATTGTCAACAGAAGAATAAAAATCAATACAATTTTAAAATTGATGGATTGGAAAAATTGAATTCTCTTTTTCATTGGTTACTCCTGTTCAGGGTTTCTTAAATAGTAGCCTACACCTCTTCTAGTAATCAACCATGTTGGATGACTGGGCTTATCTTCTATTTTTTCTCTTAATCTTCGTACCGTAACATCAACAGTTCGGACATCACCAAAATAATCATATCCCCAAACCGTTTGGAGTAAATGTTCTCGGGTCATAACTTGTCCTAAATGTTTCGCTAAATAATGCAGCAATTCAAATTCACGATGAGTCAGTTCAATCGTTTCTCCACGCTTAGATACAATATAAGCGTCTGGATGAATCACTAATGCTCCTACTTCGATATCAGTTGAAACTTCTTCCTCTACTTGAGGAACTTTACTGCTCTGTCTTCTTAAATTAGCCTTTACACGTGCCACTAACTCTCTATTTGAAAATGGTTTTGTCACATAATCGTCCGCACCTAATTCCAAACCTAATACTTTATCGATTTCAGCATCTTTAGCTGTTACCATGATAATCGGCATATCATGCGTTTTTCGAACTTCTCGACATACTTCTAAGCCATCCATTTTAGGCAGCATTAAATCAAGTACAATTAAATCCGGTATAATTTCTTCTACTTTTTCGACTGCTTCTTCACCATCATAAGCAGTGTAAACATCGTAACCTTCTTTAGTTAAATTAAATTTTATAATATCTGAAATCGGCTTTTCGTCATCTACGACCAATATCTTTTTCATCTTTTATCCTCCTCGATATACGAGCATTTATCTATGAAAAATTAGGTATTTTCCTATCTTATATTATACATAATCCAGAATAGAAGTGCAAAAAACGGTAATAACCTTCTCATAGTGATTTGGTGCAAAAAAGGCTCCACCAATTTTTATGGTGCAGCTATAAGCAATCTTTCAATTTTTTTATTCCTCTTTAAACGTACACATAGCAATAGTATCTCCCGCTACACCATTTTTAGCATAATTCATGGTGGCAGTTGTTTCATCATCTAATCCTTTTATCACAACAACTGGTATAACCAAAGAAATATTTTTTTCTTCCAAATAGTTGCGATCAAAAGTTGCCAATCTATCGCCTTTTGTCACGTACATCCCTTTTTTCAGCTCTGATTGGAACCCTTCTCCATGCAGACTAATTGTATTTATACCAATATGGACTAAGACCTCTATTCCTTCTTTGGTTTCAATCACATAAGCATGTAAAGTATCCGCAACTTGATATAACTTGCCGCTTATAGGTGCTACAACTTCTTCAGAGGTTGGAATCACAGCAAACCCTTCACCAACCATTTTTTCGGAAAATACAGGATCTGGAACTTCTTCCAAGCGAATAATTTCTCCATCAGCAACCGTTACGAGTTGAAATTTATCTCGTATTTGGTCCTCGTTAACATGATTTGAATTGTTTGCTTGCGCCACTTTTCTTTTCCCCCAACTGTCTCTATTCTTATACCCTAATATTTTGTATTGTAAAACAAATAAAAGGATTTTACTATACCTTTGTCACTTTTTTCTTTCCGCAGCAAAATCTTATTTCACATCGTACAACTGTTTTTATTTGGATAAAAATCAGATAAATGATAGACTGAACTTAAAATAATGGGTTTTCATAGATTATAAGAAGTTGAAATTCGACTAATGAGATACCCCTTTTCTTGATTTTTTTATCACTTACGTTCATAATATGTTCAAAATATTACTGAAGGAGGTCAAATCAACTATGACTATTGAATTCTATATTGCTATTGCAATCGTAGTTTTAGCGATCGTTGGTCTTGTTGTTGCCGGAATAATCATTAAAAAACGCATTACCAGCTTAATGAATGAAGTCAACACTGTTGTATTGGACGTCAATCACACTGTTGATCGATTCAACAACGACGTGAATGCTATCAACTCAAAAGTTGCTAACATCCAAAATCGGGCTGATTTAATGATGAAAGATGTATCAGACAAGCAACAGTACATTCAAGAATTTTCTACAAGAACGACTGAGTTTAGCGATTCTTTGAACCACTTAAAATCTTCTGGCCAAGAACTCAGCAATCAATTCGTCAGTTCGCCAGGAAAAACGACTAAACGCACTTTTCCATCACTTATTAAAGTTGGGAAAACGGCTCAAAAAATGGTTAAAAATCGTCAAAAGTAATAAATGGCTTACTCAGTACATCAGTAGTGACTACTATTAATGAAAGAGGGTTGTATTATGGGAAAAAATAACTTTGGCAAAACACTAGTTGTAGGATTAGCAGCAGCGGCGACCGCATTACTTTTTGCTCCTAAATCCGGGAAAGAGTTAAGAGGCGATTTAAAAGAACAAGGTTTAGTGGTGAAAGATAAAGCTATGACCAAAGTAAATGAATTGTCAGATGAGTTTAAACAAACTTATCATGAGGTAGAAGAAGAAATGGATTACGCAAATCCAGATCCGGAATTAGAAGAGACTATTGCAGATATCGAAACAGACTTGTATCATCCAAATCAAGAAAAAGCGGACATTTTAACTCCTGAGCCTGTTGACTTAGTGTCACATCCTCATGCTGGTTCGATTCCAACAGATCCTTCAGCACCTGTTGAAAGACCTGTACCGCCAGTTGGTCCAAATGTACCTCCAACAGCGGAGAAACCTGTAGCACCAACTCCAGATATCTAAAAAAAAAAACGTGCCTACTCTCTTAGGCACGTTTTTTATGTTATTTTGGTTCTACAACACTTAACGTTGATCAATAAAAAATACAGTTCTTTTTAAGGCTAAATCTATTAGAAGCGCATTCTTAGAAATTTCAGGAGGAATATGGGGTTGCTTATAGCCATGAAAAAGGATGCAAAAAAAAGGAAACACTGTGGGCGTACGCCCACAGTGTACCATGCTTGTAAGCTGCTGAAGCAGCAACAATCATGGCAATTACTTAGTATTTGGCTTTAGCCGTTACGCTTAGTTTGACGCTTGCAAGTCTTGAGACGCGGTTTTCGGCTCAAGGCGTTCCCATGGATTTTCATAAGCAACCACATAGGCCGGAGGAAATTTCTTTACCAACGTTAAAATATAAGATTCATTATTTTTTCACCCAAACTGAAACAGATCCAGCATTTACAGGGAAGATCCCTACACCATTTTCATCTAACGTTACTTCGTCTTCACGGTGGCCTAGATAATCATAGAAGACTTCTCCAGATCGCTCTTCGCCAAAATTCATTTCTTTGAAGCCTTCTTCACTGTTAGATAAAACTACAGCACATCCTCCTGGATGCTCTTCATCCCCTGATCTCGTCCAACCAATACAATTCGCGTGATCCAAGTAATCTGTTTGATCCCCGTAAGCGTACTGCTGTCTAAGATAAATTAACTTATCCAAGATTTCTGATTGTCCTTCAATAGGGTTATCCCCTTTAAGACCATAATAATCTCCGTAAAAAACAGTCGGATATCCATATTTTCTTAGTAAGATGATGCTATAAGCTAAAGGTTTAAACCACGGTTCAACGTAAGATTCTAAAGCTTGAGATGGTTGCGAATCATGATTGTCTACAAACGTTACCGCAGAAGTTGGTTTTTTCTGCATCAATGTCTCATCAAATAAAGGTCTTAAATCATACGCGTTTCCTTCTTTAGAAGCATTAGACAATTTATAATGCAAAGATACATCAAACAAACTGATGTCATCGTTATGAGCTTTTAAATAGTCTTTTAAATGTCCGTATTTTTGATCCCAATATTCTGCAACTACAAAAAAGTCTTCTCCAAACTCTTCTCGTAACCCACAAACAAGATCATTCATAAATTCTTCATGGATGTGTTTTACAGCATCCAATCTAAATCCATCTACGCCTGTTTCTTTTACAAACCAACTGGCCCATTGTTTAATTTCATTTACTACATCCGCATTACCATAATCGATATCCGCAAACATCAAATAATCATAATTCCCATATTCGTTGGCTACTGCAGAATCATCAGCCCAACTTTTATCATCTTCTGCTATACGAAAAATGCTTTTTTTGTCATTTAATTCATCGTAGTCTATTCCACTAAAATGATGGTAATTCCATATAAAATCAGAATATTTCCCATTTCTGCCCGGAAAAGTAAATTTTGTCCATCCTTCTATCTCATAGGGTTCTGTTATTTCTTTATTACGATCGTCTTCAGCTACTTCTACTGCGTTAAATCGTTCTGTCTCGTCAGCTCCGCCTTTATGGTTTAAAACAACATCTGCATAGACTTGGATATCGTACTTATGCAGTTCTTCAATCGCATCCAGCAATTCTTGTTTTGTCCCATACTTGGTCCGCACGCCGCCTTTTTGATCGAATTCTCCTAAATCGTATAAATCATAGATACCGTAACCTTCATCATTGATCGTTACTCCTTTAAAAACAGGTGGAATCCAGACAGCAGTGATACCAATATCATGTAAATGTGCCGCATCTTCCTTTAGGCGTTGCCAATGTTTTCCATCAGCTTCTGTAAACCATTCAAAATATTGCATCATTGTTCCGTTTATAACCATCGTTCTTCCCCCTAAATAAACTTAAATAAAAAAATAAACATAAAAATAAACATACCTAAATCATAAGTCTTTCCCGTCATAATAGCAATTTTAAAGCTTTGGAAACTTTTTACTCTACATATAAAATATAGAAATTTATTGGTCTTGAATACCATCTTTAAACTATTCAAATCCTACCTCCATTTAGATGACATAAAAAAGATGACACCCAATAATAGGAGCCATCTTTCTTATAAGATAGAGATGCTGACTAGTCATTACAGTCATCAATTTACACGATTCTTTTAAACTTCTCTCTAGATATGTTTTCGCCAAGTATTTCGATTAAATAAAATTAGGATAGGGAATATTTCTAATCTTCCGGCTATCATTACAAAAGATAACAAAATTTTTGAAAAGTCACTGATGTGTGCAAAACTTTCCGCAGGTCCAATGGTTCCTAAACCAGGACCGATATTATTAAATGTTGCCGCTATGGCACTAAAAGCAGATGTAAAGTCAGGAGCATCCATACTGATTAATAACAACAAAATGAAAAAAATAATCATATAGATGACAAAGTAATTTACTACACCATGCTTAATGTCTTTGCTTAATGATTTTCCTTCATACTTGATCGCTACTACTCGGTTAGGATGTGCATTACGCTTGAATTCAGCAACAGCGGTCTTCCATAAAATAGCTACTCGAGAGATTTTTAATCCACCCGCTGTAGATCCAGCACTTGCTCCAAAGAACATGAGTATGAGCAGTATCGTCTGAGAAAATAACGGCCATTGGCCAAAATCTGCAGTAGAAAAACCTGTGGTAGTAATGATAGATGAAACAGTAAAAAAGACGTCTCGAACTAATCGTCCAAAAGATTCATAATAAGAAAATAAATTCACACAAATCAAAATAACTGCACTTATAATAATTCCGATGTACCATCTTAATTCTTCACTCTTCAAAACGTCTTTTATATGACCAATCAAGATCAAATAAAACAAATTAAAATTCACACCAAAGAGAATCATGGAAGTTCCAAGGACATAATCAATATAAGCACTATCATATGGAGCTATACTTCCATTTTTTATACCAAAGCCACCCGTCCCAGCAGCCCCAAAGGCATGTAATAAAGCCTCAAATAAATTCATTCCTCCAAAAAGCAATAACATTACTACTATAGCAGTCATTGCTAGATAGATTTTATATAAAATACGCGCTGAGGAGGACAGTTTTGAAACTAATTTTCCAAAAACCGGACCAGGTACTTCTGCTTTCATAATATGTACTGATTCAGATTCTATTTGAGGTAAGACAGCTAGTGCGAATACTAATACTCCCATCCCCCCCACTAAATGAGTAAAACTTCTCCAAAATAAAGAGGAATGAGATAACGCTTCAACATCCGTTAAAATACTAGAACCAGTAGTTGTGAATCCACTACTCGTTTCAAAAAAAGCATCAATCAAACTAGGTATATCTCCATTCATTACAAATGGAAGTCCGCCGAAAAAGGAAAGCAGTATCCAAGATAATGAAACAATAACAAAGCCTTCTTTAGCAAATAATTGTTTTTTCACTGGTATTTTTCTACTTAATAGATATCCAATAACTAGCAAAAGTACACTAATAGCTAGAAAACTGAATGGGTATTTCCATTCTTCTTGATAAAAGATACTAACTATCAAAGGAAAAACTAGTAAAAGAGATTCAACTTGTAAAATTCTTCCAATAACATATTTCACCATACTAATGTTCACAAGTGCGATACCCCTTTATTTTAATATATCATCAATGTCATCATAATTTTTTTCTTTTGTAATGACAATAACATGATCATCTGTTTTTATTGTATCTTGTCCTCCAGGAACAATGAGTTTTTTGCCTCTAATAATATAAGCAATTAGTAAATGCGATTTTATTGATAAGGATTCTAACGGTACATTAACCACACGACTACTTGCCTTCACTCTAAACTGAAGAGCTTCAACTTGATTATCCGCTAAACGGAATAACGCTTCTACATTTGAAACAGATTGATTGGTTAAGGAACGTACAAATTGTAAGATAGTGTTCGCGATCACCCTTTTTGGTGTAATAACAGTTTGTAATCCCATTGTACCAAATATTTTCAGCAATAATGTTCGATTGACTTTTGTAACGATCTTTCTTACATCTTGTTGAGATGCGTACAAAGAAGTGATGATATTTTCTTCGTCCACACCTGTTAGACTGATAAAAACGTCGTATCCCTCAATACGCTCTTCTTCTAAAAATTCTTGGTCTGTTCCATCTCCATGAACCACCATGATTCCAGGAAAGGCTTCACTTAGTTCTTCGGCTCTTTTTGCATTATTTTCAATAACTTTTATATCCATTTTGTAATCTTTCAACATATTGATTAAATAATAAGTAATGCGTCCGCCACCAATAATTAAAGCAGACTTCATTCTAGCCCGATTGTCTCCCATCAACTTATAGAACTTGTTCACTTCTTTCAATGAACTAACTACATAGATACGGTCTCCTTCTCTTAAATAGTTTTCTCCAGAAGGAATGATAATGTCATCTCCACGTTGAATGATGGCCACCAAAATATTCCCATACCGCGTTCTAAAGTCTTTTAAACTAATATTTATTAACGGACTATTTTGTTTAATTTTTAGTTCTACAAGATTGACGCGATTGCTTGCAAATGATTCTACGCTTAAAGCAGTAGGATATTTAATAACTTTCATAATATCTTTTGCAGACTCCAGTTCAGGATTGATCATCATAGTAATGCCTAAACTCTCTTTAACAAACCCAATATGTTTTGTGTACTCTGGATTTCTAACACGTGCAATTGTATATTTTGCGCCTAGTTTTTTGGCTATAATTGCTGACATAATATTGATTTCATCTTGTGGAGTCACAGCAATGAATATATCACAATTTGGAACGCCAGCCTCCATTTGTAGATCAAAACTAGCTCCATTTCCTGCTATTCCTGCAATATCATATTTGCTGATTAAAGCATCTATTCGTTTGCTATTCTTTTCAATTAGGATAATATCATTTCCTTCAGAGGAAATTTCTGAACAGAGAACCTCTCCAACTTTGCCTCCTCCAGCAATAACAATATTCATTTTTCCTGCCCCCTACGATGCTTTCTAATTTTAATCCATAAAGTATAATCAACTTAGCATATTACGGCTATTTTATACAGTAATTTTATTAACAGATGTATTCTAGCAGAATATAAAAAAAATACAATCACCAGACGATCAATTCGTGTATTATTTCCTGGGAAATACCTAAGAAGTATGTCTCACTTTTTCTGTTTATTTATGGATATACCGTGCTTTAATTAGTTAACGTTCTCTAAGTCATATAGTAAACAAGTACAAAATAAAAAAAACTTTAATTTATTTACCAAAATATTCTTTGGAAATTAAACTAAAGTTTTTTATGTATTTAACTTATGGGTTATGGGGGGCTCGAACCCTCGACCCGCTGATTAAGAGTCAGCTGCTCTACCAACTGAGCTAATAACCCAAATCAGTCACCAATGCAACGAAACAATTATAACACATTTTTTCACATTGGTGACACTTTTTCTTAAATAATTTGTATTCAATTGGCTTTTATTTAGATTTGACTCCAAACATCTTCTAAAATATTCGTTTGTTCACGACCTGGTCCAACTGAAAAAGTTGAAATTCGAACTCCTACCAATTCAGAAATACGTTCCACATAATTCCGAGCATTGTCAGGTAATTCTGCCAATGTACGACAAGTTGTGATATCTTCCTCCCAGCCTGGCATTTCTTCATAAATCGGAGTACATTCTGCCAATTCTTTCAAGCTTGCAGGATAATGAAAAATTTTCTCTCCATTACGCTCATAAGCTGTACAAATTTTAACCGTTTTTAATCCGCTTAATACATCAATTGAATTTAAAGACAAATTGGTGATTCCTGAAACGCGTTTTGAATGGCGCATCACAACTGTATCAAACCAGCCAATACGACGCGGACGTCCAGTTGTTGTTCCGTATTCTTTCCCTATATCTCGAATCTGTTGTCCAATTTCATCATGCAATTCCGTTGGGAACGGACCATCACCTACACGAGAAGTATAGGCTTTACATACACCAACTACTTTATTGATTTTTGAAGGACCAACTCCGCTTCCGATTGTCACTCCACCAGCAA
This sequence comes from Desemzia sp. FAM 23990, assembly GCF_045528485.1. Taxonomy (NCBI): domain Bacteria; kingdom Bacillati; phylum Bacillota; class Bacilli; order Lactobacillales; family Carnobacteriaceae; genus Desemzia; species Desemzia sp. FAM 23990. The sequence goes on along the minus strand of NZ_JBGQQW010000026.1, from coordinate 6,672 downwards.
CTGGATTCGAAGAAGTTACAAAAGGATAAGTGCCTTGGTCAATATCCAACATAACCCCTTGAGCCCCTTCAAATAAAACATTTTGCCCAGCCTCAAGAGCATCATTTAAAATAACGGTTGTATCTGTTACATATTTTTTGATTTCTTGGCCATATTGATAGTATTCTTCAAAAACAGTTTCAAATTCAATAGCTGTTGAATCATATAATTTAGTAAACAACCGATTCTTTTCTTCTAAGTTAACACGCAAACGTTCTTCAAAAAGCTCTTTATCCAATAAATCAGCAATCCGAATGCCTACACGAGAAACCTTATCCATATATGCTGGACCGATTCCTTTGATAGTTGTTCCGATTTTATTGGCGCCTTTAGAATCTTCTTGTAGTTGATCCAATTGAATGTGATACGGTAAGATAACATGTGCACGATCAGAGATTCGGAGATTGTCTGTACTGATTCCTTTTTCATGCAAATAAGCCAACTCTTGTACCAGAGCCTTAGGGTTAACCACTACTCCATTACCTATCACACTTATCTTTTCTGAAGAAAAGATACCAGAAGGAATAAGGTGCAGTTTATACGTTACGCCACCAAATTTAATCGTATGGCCTGCATTATCTCCACCTTGATAACGTGCAATCACATCCGCATTTTCACTCAAGAAATCGGTAATTTTTCCTTTTCCTTCATCGCCCCATTGTGTACCAACAACTACTACAGAAGACATAAAAACACCTCTTTTTTATTTTTAAAAATCCTTTTGTAGTGTACCAGTAATCTTTTTACTATTCAATAAAAAACGAACATTTTTATTATTTTATTTAAAATAAAGGTCCAAAGGCGAATCATTTCATCTTAAAGAAAAATTAAAGGCTTCATAAACGAACTTTATACTCGTTTATGAAGCCTTTAATTTTTTATGAGATGGCATCTTCAGGATAGTAAGATAAGGAAGAAAATTTATTGTACTCTTTAATAAATAATAATTTTACAGTTCCTCTTGCACCACTTCTGTTTTTTTCTATGATTACTTCTATCACGTTGTCTTCATCTGCTTCAAAGTTATCCTCGCCATCTTCTTGACCCTCGCGATCATAATAATCATCACGATAAAGAAACGCTACGATATCCGCATCTTGCTCGATTGAACCAGACTCACGAATATCACTCAATACTGGACGTTTATCTTGTCTTTGTTCCACGCCACGAGATAACTGAGATAACGCAATAACGGGAACTTTCAATTCTTTAGCTAATTTTTTTAACTGACGTGAAATTTCAGATACTTCTTGTTGACGACTTTCTTTACCTGTTCCTTCAATAAGTTGCAAATAATCAATTAGTATCAATCCCAGATTACCTTTTTCTTGCTTTAAACGACGACATTTGGCACGAATCTCAGCCACACGTATACCTGGAGTATCGTCGATATAAATACTCGCTTTAGATAAACTACCCATGGCAATAATCAAATTCTGCCATTCTTCTTCTGTTAAATTACCTGTTCTTAAATTACTGGCATCGATACTGCCTTCTGAACACAACATCCGGTTAACAAGAGACTCGGCTCCCATTTCCAGACTGAAAATAGCCACTGTTTCATCCGTTTTTGTTCCAACATTTTGAGCAATGTTTAAAGCAAAAGCCGTTTTCCCTACAGCCGGTCTGGCAGCTAAAATAATCAGCTCTTCTTTTTGCAAGCCAGCAGTCATTTTATCTAATAATTTGTATCCTGTTGGCAAGCCCGTAATTTCTTCATTATTTTGATACAATTGATCTATTTGAGCTACAGTTGAGTTTAACACATCTGAAATAGACAAAAAACCGGTCCTGCTTCGTCTCTCCGATACTTCTAAGATACTTCTTTCCGCATCATCTAAAATTGAAGCAACCTCATCAGATTCCTCATATCCTTTAGCCACAATTTCTGTGGCTGTATGAATAAGGTTTCTCAAAATGGATTTTTGTTCCACAATTTTTGCGTAATATTCCATGTTTGCCGCTGTTGGTACCGCCACTGCTAATTCTGTCAGATATGGAATACCCCCAATGTCTTCTAATTGGTTTCTGGATTCTAATGCATTTGTGATCGTAACGATATCAATAGCTTCATTTTCATCGTTGAGGTCCATCATAGCTTGAAAAACCATTTGATGACCACGACGATAAAAATCCTTAGCTTCTATAAACTCCAAAGCTCCAACAAGTGTATCCGCATCTAAGAAAATAGATCCTAATACAGCTTGTTCAGCTTCAATACTTTGCGGTGGTAAACGATCTTGGAACGCTTCATTTGCCAAGTTTTTCAACTTCCTTTCAAATACATAAAAACGCTTGTACTGTTCCACATTCAATGTGTCATTTCTGCTATTATTCTAACTGAAAATCACTGAGATTACAATCTAACAAAGGGAACGTTTGTTCCTTTTGGCGTAAAGTTATCTTTTAGCGTCACATCATTCAATAGCATTTATTTTACCTTAGTTTGATTCCAATAAAATAAGTCAGCCAAGTTTTCTCTTGGCTAACTTATTTAGCGGTTCACTTTAATTTTCAGGTACAACCCGTACAGTAATTTCTGCAACAACTTGTGGATGAATTTTAACATCCATTACTTGAGTTCCTAAAGAACGCATAGGAACATTCAAGTCGATTTTTCGTTTATCCAATTCAATACCCAATTGTTTTTTTGCAGCAGAAGCGATTTGTTTCGTTGTTACCGATCCAAATAATCGACCATCATCAGCTGCTTTTGATTTGATCTCAATGGCATTTTCTTCTTTTTCCAGAAAGACTTTTAACTCTTTTGCCTCTTCAAGAATTTCAGCCTCTTGTTTTTCTTGTGCTTTTTTCTTTCCTTTTAACTCACTGACACTTGCAGCATTGGCTTCTTTCGCCAACCCTTTTTTAAATAAGAAATTTGAAGCGTACCCATTTGGTACTTCTTTCACTTCGCCTTTTTTACCTTGTCCTTTTACATCTTTTAAAAAAATAACTCTCATGTTGTTGCAGCCTCCTTAGTAGAATAATGAGCTAAAATAGCTTCTTTTAATTGTTTTTTAGCTTCAGTTACTGAACTATTTTCTAGTTGGGTAGCAGCATTTGACAAATGTCCGCCACCGCCCAATTCTTCCATAATAACTTGAACATTGATTTCGCCTAAACTTCGAGCACTGATTCCAATACGTTTATCTAATCGCTTAAAAATTACAAAAGCGGCATCAACCTTACTCATAGATAGCATCGTATCGGCTGTTTGTGCTGCTACTACTGTATCATATTCTTGGTTTTCTTCACCAGCTACAACAGCCATATTAGGAGTAACAAATTCCATGGACTCTATTAAATGACTGCGAAGCAAATACGTATCCGTATCTTCTTTTAATAATCTTTGGATAAGCACAGCGTCCGCACCACAAGAACGTAAATAGCTTGCTGCATCAAAAGTACGTGACCCCGTGCGTAAAGAGAAACTCTTGGTATCCACTACTATACCACCCAACATAGCTGTTGCTTCGATTTTATTGATTGGTTCAGCTTCTTGAGATTGGTATTCAAATAGTTCAGTGACCAATTCAGCCGTTGATGATGCATACGGTTCAATATAAACTAATGCAGGATTTCCTGGGAACTCTTCTCCTCGACGATGATGGTCTATAACAACGACTCGATTTTTTTGCTTCAATAGATCAGGAGCAATCGCCATAGACGGTCGATGAAAATCAACCAGAATAACTAAAGTATTTTCTGTCATCATTTCCTCAGCAACTTTTGGGGTAATAATGTAACGACTGATCTGATTATCTTTTTCAATTTCTTCTATGAGTTTTTCAATGTCATGACTATATTGATCTGGCTCTACAACTACCCATGCTTCTTTGTTATTCATTTCAGCAATCCGTCTAATACCTAAAGCAGAACCGATAGCATCTAAATCAGGATTCATATGTCCCATTACAACAACTTGGTCAGCTTGCTTCATTAATTCTTGTAAAGCTTGACTGATCATCCTAGATCGAACACGCGTTCTTTTCTCCATTGGATTTGTTTTTCCGCCGTAATAACGCATCTCTCCAGATAAAGATTTAATAACCGCTTGGTCACCACCCCGTCCCAGCGCTAAATCTAGATTGCTCTGAGCAAGACTAGCCAACTCATTTAAATTTTCATTTTCTTTATCAGCTTCTGTATATGCGATACCAATACTTAAAGTGAGCGGAATATTTTGTTTAGAAGTTTTTTCTCTTATTTGGTCTAAGATACTAAAGTTTTCTGCTTCCATTTGCTTTAACGATTTGCGGTGCATGAATACAATAAACCGATCTTCAGAAACTCGTTTTAAATAAATTTGATGTTCTTTGGCCCAGTTTGATAATTGAGTAGTAATAAATGTATTGATATTTGAGATGTTTCTATCTGTCATACCTTGAACAATTTCATCGTAATTATCAACAAAGATATTTCCTAAAACAATTTTTTCATTTTGATACCGTTGTTTAACTTGACTATATTCAGATATATCCATCAAATAAATCACTCGGATATCTTCCTGGATGATGATTTGGTAACTCTTATCTCCCCATACAATAGTTGTTAAGTTATCTGCATGACTTTGTCTGATTAACTGGTTTAACTCTTCATCAATCTCTTCGATTTTTTTCCCTAGTATTTCTTCTTGATAGCCTATATGTGCTTGAAAATAAGGATTGGTCCATTGCACTTTATAGTCTTCATCAAATAGAATGATTCCAATTGGCATTTTAATCAACGCTTCTTGTTCGCCCCGCTTAATACGGTAAGAAAGATCATCGATATATTTATTGATTTTTCCTATCATTCGTTTTGAAAAGAAATAAATCAATAATAAGAATACAATGAAAATAACCAACATAACCAGTCCGATAATGACGTTAGAAAAAAAGCCTAACAAAATAACAATTAATTGTATGACAATCAATGCTACTGCAGCTAGTTTAACATTTTCATTTTTTAAAAACTGTGGGAGTTTTTCATCTGTTAATTTATTTTTCATTTATAACTCCTTTTCTCCTTCGCCTCTGACCACCGTTCTGTTCTATTCTACCACTTATCTTATTGAGATACTAGAACGTTGACAAAGTCTTTGGAGACACCAACACCTGTTGTTCCAACTTAGTTTTACTGATGTGTACATCTCTTTTAAAATGTTTCACATGAAACATTTTTCTCTTACAAATGGAATTAAAAAAGACCGTGCTGGTTATAAGCTCACGGTCTTTTTGAATAATTTATTTTATTCTTCAGTAACGAACGGTAATAATCCCATTACGCGTGCACGTTTGATAGCTTTAGTCAACTTACGTTGGTTTTTAGCATATGTTCCAGTTACACGACGAGGTAAAATTTTACCACGTTCAGAAATAAATCTTTTTAGAAGATCAACATCTTTGTAATCAACTTTTTCAATATGATTAGCAGCAAAGAAATCAACCTTACGGCGCTTACGTCCGCCTCTGCGTTGTACCATTTCATTTCCTCCTTTAATTAATCGATTTTAGAACGGTAAGTCATCGTCAGAGATATCAATAGGTTGTCCACTTGATTCAAAAGGATCAGAGTTTCCAAAATTTTGATAATCTCTAGCAGGAGTTTGTTGGGATTGTGATTTGTTTTGATTAGCATTAAAAGAATTAAAGTTATTTGACGAATTGGATGTAGTTGATCCATTGTCTTGCGCTCTTCTTTGATCTGTAACAGATTTTGGTTCAAGCATTGAGAAATTATCTACTACAATTTCAGTAACATAAACTTTTTGACCTTGCTGGTTATCATAAGAACGTGTTTGAATACGGCCTTCTACCCCAACTAAAGATCCTTTTTTCGTGAAGTTTGCTAACGTTTCTGCTGTTTTTCTCCATGCAACACAGTTGATAAAGTCAGCTTCACGTTCTCCACTTTGATTAGTGAATTGTCTATTGACTGCTACAGTAAACGAAGCTACTGCTGTTCCATTAGACGTGTATCTTAAATCTGCATCTTTAGTCATTCTTCCAACTAACACTACATTATTAATCACTATATCCGCTCCCTTCCGATTGTTTCACATGAAACAATTAAATTAATCGTCTTCTCTAACGATCATATGGCGTAAGATATTATCATTAATCTTAGCTAAGCGATCAAATTCATTGATAGCCGCTGCATCTGAAGAAGTTAAATGTACGAGACGGTATAATCCTTCTCTGTAACCTTTAATTTCATATGCTAAACGACGTTTCGCCCAGTCTTTAGATTCAGTTACCTCAGCACCATTATCTTTTAAAATGTTATCGAAACGTTCTACTAAAGCTGTTTTTTCAGCTTCATCGATGTTAGGACGGATAATGTATAAAATTTCGTATTTTGCTGTTTGACTCATCTTGACTGTCACCTCCTTATGGACTTTGGCTCTTTTTTTGACAAAAAGAGCAAGGAAAGTATATCTAACGAGTAGATTACTCACGTCTAATTATTATACTGTTTTTATTGACTATTGTCAACAACTAAATGTCGTGATACACGTTATATATCGTTCGAACGTGATAATGTCCTAAGTAGGTCGAAGCATAAAATGTCCCAAAATGATAAAATAAAATCATGAAAAGGATAATACTAACGATGAATGAAGATAAGAAATATAAAGTAATAAAAGCT
>NZ_JBGQQW010000025.1:18140-56483 GCF_045528485.1 Desemzia sp. FAM 23990 | reverse complement strand
CGAATAGGAATCGGTAATTTTTCTAACTTAATTGCCGAAAACCATTTATTAAAAGCAGAATTTAGTTTATACTTATCCATAAGTTGGGTCCTTTTTATTGGTCTTGGATAAGTCATCCAAGTTCAGTCTAAAGGACTTTTTTGCATATTGGAATAGGATACATAACATTGTGAAACATATTATGTTTCAAGCAACACTAGTGATAATAAAGATAAGGTTATTTTTATCAGTTCTCTCATTTTTTCAAAATACTGGATCAGTTGAGGAGGAATTTTTATTCGAAAATTATAAGTATCATTGCTGTAAAAAGATACGCTTGCTTCTTGTTGTTAACTGGAAAATGGAGAAGGATATTTTATATGAGGAATGAATATGAAACATGTAAAAGCATTGATCATTAAGGCCATTATGATATGGGCAATTGTTTGGATTGTTTTATCTTTGATTTACGATGTGGCATTTATGGATTCTACAATAGTAGGTGTAATTATTGTAGTGTTGATCTATATTCTAGGTGATTTAGTTATTTTACGAAAAGTAGGAAATGTTGCAGCTACTATCGCTGATTCAGGGGCAGCTGCGATCATTCTGTATCTCTACCTGAACTCGATGGATTATACTGAAAATATCTGGATGATGACACTGATTAGTGCAGTTCTTATTGGAGCAGGAGAATGGTTCTTCCATAAATGGCTTTTAAAAGAACATGTTGTACCAGATGAACGAAAAATGAAGTGAAAAACAATCGGGCAATATGCCAAATAATACTGGCCGGATAGGCTTAAAGACACCTTTCTCCTCGTAAGAGAAGAGTGTTATTTTTTTGTTCAAAAAATAGAAAAAATTTACAAAAAAAAGATTGTTTCTCCCTCTTTCACCGTATATAATTTGACTTGTCGCGAAAATGAATCGATCAAACTAACGTTTTACATAAAAGGAAAAAATGAATAGAATGAAAGATCCAATGTATTTTTGCGAGTAGAGAAAACGTTGATGAAAGTCTCAAAAAGAGGAGGAATTAAATTGTTAAACGTAACCTTTGTCATGCCTAAAACAGGAATTCGCAAAGCTACCCTATCTGATTTACCCGAAATGGTGGGTATTTATAATGATGCTGTCGCATTAGGTGGAATTACTTGTGATATTGATTTATTTACTATAGAAGAAAGAATTCCCTGGTTTGATGTCCATCAAACAGCTGAGTATCCATTGTTTGTTTATGAAGTAGATGGAGAGGTTGCGGGATATAGTCATTTGAGCGCTTATCGAGCAGGTAGAAGAGCTGTTGAGAAAGTTGCTGAAATCAGTTATTACGTCAACAAAAAATTTCGAAAACAAGGTATTGGATCTGCATTAGTTAGCCACACGATCAATCACGCAAAAGAATTAGGATATGACCACTTGATGGCCATGATTGTTGAAGGAAACTTAGGCAGTGAGAATATGCTGCTGAAATATGGATTTAACCAATGGGGACGTATGCCTGGAATTGCTGTCTTTAATGGGAACACACATGATCATATTTATTATGGGGTGTCTTTTGAGCAATACAAAAGTTTATGAAAAGCAATCTTGGAACCCCAACATTGCTTCTAAGCTGTATAAAAATGAAGAATACCGCTTTCCCCTTGCTAAAAGGAGAGAGCGGTATTTTTTTAATAAGGAAGTAATAAAGTGTCCATTTTATTATTCTTGTGTTATACTAGTTATATAACAAGTAGGGCGGTGATGAAATGTTTATTGAAATCAATCCTCATGATGAAACACCTATTTATACTCAATTAATGTATCAAATCAAAAAGAATATTGTTATCCATCGCAATTCGATCGATAAAGATTTGCCAAGTGTAAGAAGTTTAGCTAGCGACTTGGGCATCAACATGCATACCGTTAATAAGGCTTATAATCTATTAGTAGACGAGGGAGTATTGATTAAAAGTAAAAGAGGTTATTTTATTCAAGATCAGTCTTCTTTGAAACAGCATGAAAACGTAAAACAAGCGATGCTGGAGAAATTAGCTCAAATTCAAATCGATGCAGAAATTTACGGCGTCTCTGAACAAACGATAGAAGAATGGCTGAATACAATCAAAGAAAAGTTGAAAGAAGAGGTGAAATAAACATGCTATTATTTAGTATGATCATGACAGGAACATTTTTGTTAGTAGGGGTCATTAATGGAGTGACACCTTACTATAGTAGAAGAGGGACCCCTTTTGGCATCACAGTCCCAAGCACTCATCAACAAGATTCTTTTATTCAAATGCTGAAGAAACGCTTCTTGATTCAAAACATTGTTTTGAGCCTTCTATTTTCTATACCACTATTTTTCTTTTCCACTATAGAGAATATACAAGCACAAGAAATGTGGAGTAGTTTATATTTCACAGGAGCAGTATTTTTATTTATGATTTTGACTTTTGTTTTGTATTTGAGCAATAGAAAAAAGATTCAAATCTGGAAAAAAGAGAACAATCTTTTTACAGATATCAAAAAAGAGCGAATCATTGTGGATACCAATTACCATAGTGATTTAAAAACGATTTCGACTCGAACGATAGTGATGGCACAACTGCTGATCGTATTGATAACGGTCGTTGTAACATTGTTCTTCTATCGCAGTATCCCAAATGAATTCCCAGTTCATTGGAATAGTCAAAATGTTCCAGATCGAATTGTGGAGAAAACTTATTTGTCTGTATTGATGGTGCCAGCGATCCAATTACTGATGATACCTGTAATGGCGTTCAGTAATTACTCGTTCATCAAATCAAAACAAAAGTTGTTATCTAATTACCCACAGTTGACTAGCAAACAAAGTAAACAATTTCGAAAAGCATGGTCTGTTTATTTTTTGATTGTCTCAGTAGCACTGCAACTTCTGTTTACACTAATAAATTTTTATGCTCTTTTCATTGCCGATGATTCCAGCTTTGAATGGGTCAGTATCGTGATAGGCATATTTATCGTCGGAATTATCGGGTATAGTTTATTTTTAACTTGGAAATACGGACAAGGTGGAGAAAAATTAGTTTATAGCCAAATAAAGGAGAACTCAGATGAATTCACTGAAGTAGACGAAGAAAAATACTGGAAGTGGGGCGTGTTTTATTATAATCCCGAAGATCCAGCTGTCTTTGTGGAGAAGAGATTTGGAATTGGAAGTACGATCAATATGGCTAGATGGCAGTCATGGATGGCTATAGGTGGATTAATTGTGTTTTGTATTCTGCTTGCGGTTGTGCCATTTTTAATGGAGTAATAGATGAACTATAAAAAGAAGGAAGCTGGAGTTCATGACCCCAGCTTCCTTCTTCTCTATTTAGATCAATACTTTATCTAAGAAATCTTTTGTCCGTTCATTTTGCGGATTGTTGAAGACTTCTTGAGGAGGACCTTCCTCAACGATATAACCACCATCCATAAAGATGACACGGTCAGCAACTTCCTTGGCAAATCCCATTTCATGAGTAACGACCAGCATGGTCATCCCTTGACTAGCTAAGCGTTGCATAACTTCCAGAACATCTCCAACCATCTCAGGGTCAAGAGCACTTGTTGGTTCATCAAACAACATAATATCTGGCTGCATGGCTAACGCACGAGCGATAGCTACACGTTGTTTTTGTCCACCTGAAAGTGATTTCGGATAGTCATCTGCTTTTTCTTCCAATCCGACAGTTTCTAATAGTTTTAAAGCACGAGCTTTGATGTCGTCATTCGATTCGTCTTTCAGCTCTTTTGGAGCCAACATAATGTTGTCCAGTACAGTTAAGTGAGGGAACAAGTTGAAATGTTGAAACACCATCCCGATATTTTCGCGTACCTTATTGATGTCTTGAGATGGATCCGTTAAATCATGATTGTCCACAATGACTTTACCACCGGTAATTTCTTCTAAATTATTCATACAGCGAAGGAAAGTACTCTTACCTGATCCGGAAGGACCGATAATGCAAATAACTTCTCCTTCTTGAACTTCTAAGTTTAAATCTTTTAATACTTCTAAGTCGCCAAAGTTTTTCTTTAAATGTTCTACTTTTAGTTTAGTCATTTGTCAGTTTCCTTTCCAATACAGATGAAAGCCAAGTTAAAATGGTAATAATAACGATGTAAATGGCTCCGACGATCAACCACATGCTGCCAGATGAATATGTTCGAGCAATGACGATACGTCCCGTTTGTGTTAATTCTACTATCCCGATTACGGAAAGGATAGAGGTGTCTTTTAATGTAATGACAAATTGATTGATAAGAGACGGAATCATTATTTTAATAGCCTGTGGAAGAATGATTTTTCTCATGGATGTATTGTAAGACAGCCCCAAACTTCTCCCAGCTTCTAATTGTCCTTTAGCAACAGCTAAAATACCTCCACGTACTTGTTCTGAAATGTAAGCCGCTGTATTAAGCGTTAATGTAGTGACCCCTGCTATAAAGGCAGACATTTTAATATCAAGCAATTGTGGTACTGAGAAATAGATAAAGAAAGCTAGAACAATTAATGGAATCCCGCGCATAATCGTAATATAAATAGAAGATATAACATTCATCACTCTATTTGGACTGGCGCTAAATAATCCCAAAACAGTTCCGAGTACTAATGCAATAGCAAAGGAAACAAGCGTTAACACTAACGTAGAGCCTAGGCCACTGGCTAAGTCTTTCCAGTTAGCTGCAAGTAGACCGAAGATTCCATTTCCTGCAGCTGGTTCAGCATCTTCGCTTAAATAACGATCGACAATTTCATCATAAGTCCCATTTTCTTGGATATTTGCTAAACCTGCATTAAACATTTCGAGTAATTCCCGGTTTTGATCTTTGTTAACGGCAAATCCGTAAACATCCCCAGACTCTGGATCAAGCGGGAATTGCAATTTCAGACCTTGTTGAACAGCATATGCCATTACAGGGTAGTCATCAAAAACAGCATCTGAATGGCCAGCCATAACGTCTTCATACATAGTTGCTGAATCGTCAAATTGGTTTACGTTGATATTGTATTCTTCTTGTAATTCATTAACAAAATTAGCTCCAGTAGTTCCTACTTTTACGGCTACTGTTTTACCTTCTAAATCATCGTAAGAAGTGATTTCATCATTCGTTTCGGAAACAGCCATAACAGTCCCAGCTTCAAAGTAAGGGTCAGAAAAATCAAACGATTCTTCACGTTCGGGAGTAATACTCATGGCTGCGATCATACCATCCACTTGGTTGGTCTCTAGAGCTTGCAATCCTGCACTAAAATTTAATGGATTAAGTTCAATTTCAAAACCTTGATCTTCTGCGATGGCACGTAAGATATCAACGTCAATACCGACATATTCGCCGTCTGCATTTTGAAATTCAAATGGTGTATAAGTAACGTCCGTTGTAATAATGTACGGGTCTTCGGGGGTTCCTTTCGTTGAATCTGTTTCACTTGCTCCAACTTGCATTGGTAATAGGATGTTGATTATAAAAGCAAGTGTTGCGATAAAGGCAAACAGTTTGCCTTTCCTTTTATATTTATTCATCGTGATCTCCTCCTGATTTTTGGTACCCCTATAGCGTACGGGAATACGAATCCTATTTCAACTAATAAGCATTCAAAAATGAGATTTCAGTTCATTTTCTAATGAAAATGAAGAGACATAAAAGTTGTTTTATCAGTCGGTTACAATCTAAATATGAATAATATGTGTCTAGTAAATGAGGAAATGAAGCGAGGAATACCAGAAGAAGAATCATCATTTATCGTGCTGGCAAATTAAAAAGACTCTATTTCCATGCAATCGGCTAGATCCGTTGCTTTGCATAGAATATAGAGTCTGTTAACTATTAGCCATAGTAGAATTGAAAAACTTCGTTACACATATTTGACTAATTTTTTTAGGGGCGTTGTCCCAAAATGGTCTTCAAGGTAAAGAAGGATATTTGCACAAGCTACACTATCTGCCAAAGCATTGTGGTGATTGTCCAGTGTAATGCCTAAAGATTCGCATACCGTATTTAATTTGTGGTTTGGCAGTTCATACAATAGTTTTCGGCTTGATTGGACAGTGCATAAGGTTTGGAAATGAGGTTGTTCAAGCTGATAGTAATCCAGACAACCTTGCAGTACACCTCGATCAAAAGGAAGATTATGGGCAACGATCAACTGGTTTTGTGTAAACAGAGGATTGATCTCTGGCCAGATCTGAGCAAAAGTGGGAGCATTTGCCACATCTCTTTCGTAAATACCATGGATACGAATGTTTCTTTGATCAAAAAAAGTGTCAGGTTTCAATAAGGTATAATAATTGTCAACGATTTGACTGTCTCGAACGATCGTTAAAGCTACAGAACAAGCGCTGTGCTTTTGATAATTAGCTGTTTCAAAGTCAATAGCAGTAAAATTCATTTCAGCCTCCATAGTGGTTTAAAGATTTGTTGCTAGTAGTATAACTCTTTTTACAAACAAACTCTATGGTAATTTCAGTTTACGAACACTATTGTTTATTGAAAATAATAAAAATCGGTGCTTGAATGTAAAGCATTACATAAGGTAAAGTAATAAATGAAAGCGGTATAATTTAAGGAGGGAAACTTTATGCAACAGAAAACAGCAAAACCATTTCCAAAAGACTTTTTATGGGGTGGATCAACAAGTGCTTACCAAATTGAAGGCGCCTGGAATGAAGGCGGAAAGGGGCCATCTGTTCAAGATATAAAAGTTATTCCAGAGGATACTTCTGATTTCAAAGTAGCAGCGGACCATTATCATCATTATAAAGAAGATGTGGCATTGTTAGCCGAAATGGGATTTACAACGTATCGTTTTTCTATTGCCTGGACACGTATCGTTCCAAGTGGAGATGGGGAAATCAATGAAGAAGGTATCCAGTTTTATAATACTCTGATTGATGAATTACTGAAATACAATATTGAACCTTTAGTGACGGTATACCATTTTGATTTGCCTGCTGCATTAGAAGAAAAGGGCGGCTGGAGCAATCGCGCTACGGTCGATGCATTTGTACGCTACTGTGATATTTTATTTGATCGTTTTGGAGATCGAATTAAGTTATGGCAAACCATCAATGAACAAAATATGATGATTCTGTCTGCTGGTGCGGTTGTTGGTGGAGGCGCCAGTACCTTGAAAGAGACGTATCAACAAAATCACCACATGCTCTTGGCACAAGCGCGTGTGATGAAACAATGCCACGATAAGCTGCCAGAGGCTAAAATCGGCCCTGCACCAAATATCTCCTACATTTATCCTAAAACAAACAGTCCAAAAGATATTCAAGCTGCTCAAACCTTTAATGCATTACGAAACTGGTTGTATTTGGATATGGCAGTGTATGGGAGATACAATAATGTTGCGTGGTCTTTCTTAGAAGCTAATGATGCAACTCCAGAATTCGAACCAGGTGATGAAGAAACTTTAAAATCTGGTTTAGCTGATTTTATTGCCTTTAACTACTATAGTTCAGGAACTGTTGAATATTATCCGCTTCAAGAAGAGAGTACGGATTCTACAAGTGCTGACCAACAAAAAGGACAAGGAATTCCTGGATTCTTCCGCCAAGTAGAACATGGTGCACTTGACAAAACTGAATTTGGCTGGGAGATTGATCCAGAAGGTTTACGTACAACAGCAAATGAAATCTATTCTCGTTACGCGTTACCGTTAGTCATCACTGAAAATGGATTAGGCGGAAGAGACACTTTGACAGAAGATGGAAAGGTCCACGATACTTATCGCATCAATTATTTGCGAGACCATATCAAACAAGTTCAATTAGCTATTACAGATGGTGTTGAGCTGTTTGGTTACTGTCCATGGAGCGCGATCGATTTGATCAGTACTCATGAAGGTTTCCGTAAACGTTATGGATTTGTGTACGTCAATCGTTCAGACTTTGATTTGAAAGATCTCTCTCGTTTACGCAAGGACAGCTTCTATTGGTACAAAGATGTAATTGCTTCAAATGGTCAAGAGCTAGGCTGACATTAACGAACAAGCTGTCCCAAAATCGACTATTACTCGATTTTAGGGCAGCTGTTTATTTTGTTAGTGGATAGAGAATTTGCTAAGAACAATTATTGAGAGATAGAACCTCTGTCACTCATAAATTGCTTTTTACTAGAAGCACAAACTCAATCAAAAAAAAGGCCATCATAATTGAGACGACCCAGTTATTTATTTCGAATATTTTTCTTCGATTCCACTGAACCAGTAAGAGAAAATCACACCTATCACAAACATAATGAGAGAGAACACCAAAGTCAACGTAAAGGATAATCCAGATGCTGCTAATCCTTCAGATGAGAATGCTGGGAGGATAACAGTTGGGAAAATAGCTAGAGATGAACCAATCACCATTCCTAAAATGAAATGATACATTTTTGAGTAGAAGCGAGTAAATAACCAGTCTGCTAATTTAGCCAACAATAATACGCACAGCAGGCCGCCGATAACTAAGGGAATAATCACACTAAAATCAAATGAACTGATTCCTGCAGACATTTTTTCATACAAACCAAAGTAAATAAGGAAGTTGCTTGGACTCATTCCGGGAACGATTACTCCTAGACCGATCAAGGCCCCAGAGAACACCCAAGTTAAAAAGCCGGGAGCTAATTGTGTCAGTGACTGTCCGCCAATCACCATCAATAGAGTCAATCCAACAGCGCTGATCACAAGAATGCTGATATCTACAGTATTGCGACCTTTTTCACCGGCAGTTTTCCATAAAGAGGGGAAAGTTCCTACAACAAAACCAATGAACAAGCAAGTAAACATAGCTTCATATTGGCCAAAAGCTTTTTCAACAAATGCAGAAAAGATGACTACACCAATAACGCCGCCGATACCAACCGGTAAAAAGTAACGAACATTTTGCAAGAAATTTTTAGTGATATTGCCTAAAAATGAAATGATTTCATCATAAAGTCCAAAGATAACAGCTAAGACACCGCCTGATAAACCGGGTAATATACCGCCGATTCCTACTGCAGCTCCTTTTAACAATCTGATAAACCAATCTTTCGATGAGTTTGCCTCATTTTTCAATTGCCTTTCTCTCCTTTAGGTAGTACAATTTTTCACTGTCTTTCATTATAAACAGATTTAATGAAAACACACAAGTATTTCAGCAAAACGTAATAAAAGATTAAAAATTAAAGTAACAGATTAAAAAAAAAAGACTTGCTTAGGTGAGCAACATAGATTAAAATAAAATCAGATACTAAAGTAAGCGATTACAAAAAAGAAAGGAGGAGCAAAAGCGCACCTGAAATACTGCAGGCCCTATTATTTTTATCAGTTTTTACTCTTTAGGATTTAGTTGTGAGTACACATTCCGTTCAGAGGAGGAAATACAAATGGATAAATTTTTGGACTTTTTACAAGAATAAATGGCCCTACTTGCTTACAAATTAGATTCAAATCGGTATTTAACCGCTATAAAAAGTGGTTTTTTTGCAGCAATGTCTATTTTGATCATTGGTTCGATCTTTTTGCTGTTAGCCAATCTTCCCATTAATGGCTATGCAGATTTTATGGCTGGCATTTTTGGGGCTAACTGGTCTGAATTCTTTATGGTTCCTTATAATATGACCATGAATATTATGACGCCTTTTGTTATTATCGGTATTTCAAAATCATTATCTAGTCATTATAAAGTCGATGATGTAGCAGCAATCGTATTGTCTATCGTATCTTTCTTGATTTTGACTCCAAGTTTGATTACAGCTATTTTAGCTACTGAGATTATGAGAGCTGTTGTACAACGCGGATGGGTCATTAAAATGCCTGAATCTGTACCCAGCAATGTAGCACGTTCATTTTCATCTTTGATTCCTGGACTTTTTGTTATTCTTTCCTTTAATGTTATCAGAATGTTGTTTGCAATGACTTCTTTTGAAACAGCTCACAATTTCATTTTTGAAGTGTTGCAAACACCATTGTTAGCTTTAGGCGGGTCTTTGCCTGCAATGATCATTGTGCTGTTGTTTGAAGCAATTCTCTGGTCTTTTGGGATTCATGGATCTCAAATCGTATCAGGAGTTATGTCACCGATCTGGCTGTCCTTAACGGCTGGTAATGCGGAAGCTTTTGCAGCAGGACAAGCTTTGCCAAACATTATCAACTCTCAGTTCCATGATAATTTTATCAAACTAGGCGGAGCCGGCAGTACTTTAGGGTTAGCCTTATGTGCGCTATTCTTTGCAAAATCCAAACAATTTAAGACTTTAGGAAAATTAGCCATCGGTCCTGGAATGTTCAATATTAATGAACCATTGATTTTTGGTATTCCAATTGTATTGAACCCGATTATGTTGATTCCATTTATTATTAATCCAATTATTATGGCAATCGTTGCTTATGCAGCTATGTCAACAGGATTAGTGAACGTAGCCAATGGTGTCAACATCCCTTGGACAACTCCACCAATCTTTTCAGGGTTCTTAGTTAGTGGATGGACAGGTGCATTGCTGCAAGTTTTCCAAATTTTCTTAGGCGGATTAGTTTACTATCCATTCTTCAAACTAGTAGACCAAAAAGCTTATATGCTAGAACAAGGTAAAACAGAAGAAGAAATCTTGGAAGCTCAAACAACTGATACAGATGCTCCAACTGGAACACCATCTGTTTAAAGAATACACTAAAAGAAAAAACGATTCCTTCTACAGTTGTTATAGAAGGAATCGTTTTTTTAGGTATTTAGATTTGGCTTTCAGAAGAGTCATCTACAAATTTACCATAGTTGGGAACAGCCGCTTCATCAAAGTTGTCTGCTAATTTATTTAAATCCTTTTTTAACTCGCTTCCTTCCATTGATGGACCGTGTCCTGTTATGGCTATATAAGGGTTCAGACTTGCTAATTTACGGACTGATTCCTTAGCGGCTGTCCAATCTGGTGTCAAGTACCTCGGGGGCCCGCTTAATTCTTTTTTCTGTGTCACTACATGATAGAGAGAGTCTTGTTTAGTAGTCACAAATGCATCTGCCGCGATCAGTAGCCGATCTTTATCTCTGAACAAAGCTATTTGGCCTTCTGTATGACCTGGAACATGGATCCATTTGAAATCAGATAAATAAGGTACTGTTCCATCTTCTGGTAAAGGATGGATATGAGAGCCTAAATTGATTGGTTCTATAGGGAAAGCTCCAGACATCTTAGCAATCAATCCACCTTCGACAGTAGAATCTCCTTTAGCATAGCTTTTTTTCCCTGTTAAATAAGGAAGTTCCATTTTATGAGCGTAAACAGGTATGTTCCAGTGATGAACTAGTTCGATCACAGAACCTACATGATCGAAGTGGCCATGCGTCAAAATAATAGCCTTGGGAGTACTATTTCTCCCAAAACGTTCCTCTACAGCTGAGATAATATCATCAGCTTTATTAGGTGTGCCGGCATCAACGATAACAAAATCGTCGCTGACAATATCTCCAATCAGATAAAGGTTAACAAACTGGACAGTATAAACGTAGACATCAGGTGTCAATTCTTTTCCATGACTTCTTTTTATAGAAGTCATAGGGATAGACTTATAGTCTTTTCCGTAATACAGATTTAAATCCATTGTCGATTTCCTCCTTAAGGATCAAAAATGCTATCAAGTAGTATTAAGACAAAAAAGGTAAGACACCTTTATTTTATCCAATTGAGCAAACTTATTCAGTTAATAACACTTGTCAACTGACAGTTAAGTCTTTTTGTTCTGTAATAAAGGTTTTTTCAAATTAAGCTTGACTGTAATGGATTACACATCTTATAGTGAAATTGTACTTAAAAAGAAAACGCTTTCCAAGGAGGATAACAATGACTAAAGAAGCTTTGAAAATTGTTACGATTGGTGGAGGTTCAAGTTACACACCAGAATTGATTGAAGGATACATTAAGCGCAAAGACCAGCTGCCGATTAAAGATATTGTTTTAGTAGATATCGAAGAAGGTAAAGAAAAGCTGGAGATTGTTGGAGAAATGGCTAAACGGATGGTCAAAGCAGCAGGTTTAGACTGGAACGTTGAATTAACTTTAGACCGTAAAACAGCTTTGAAAGATGCAGATTTTGTGACGACTCAGTTTAGAGTGGGATTGTTAGACGCTCGTGTCAAAGATGAACGTATTCCTTTATCACATGGGGTTTTAGGACAGGAAACAAATGGTGCTGGTGGAATGCTGAAAGCTTTCCGTACAATTCCGGTTATTTTAGAGATTATCGAAGATATGAAAGAACAATGTCCAGATGCATGGCTTGTAAACTTTACCAATCCTGCAGGAATGGTCACTGAAGCAGCAATCAAAGTAGGAGGATGGGAACGAACAGTTGGACTATGTAATGTGCCAATTGGCCATTGTTCATCTGCATCTGAAAAATTGGGCATTCCTGAAAATGAATTGTTCTTTAAATTTGCTGGAATCAATCATTTCCATTGGCACCGGGTATGGGATAAAACCGGAAAAGAAAGAACAGCAGAATTGATCGACATTTTATATGGACCTTCACAAAATGAAGAAGACAACCACTTAAAAAATATTCATAGTGCTTCTTTCCATTATGAGCAGATCAAAGATTTAGGTATGCTGCCTTGTGGGTATCATCGTTATTACTATATTGAAGATGAAATGCTGCAACACTCTATTGAAGAATTTGAAAGAGGCGAAACAAGAGCTCAAGTAGTCAAAGAAACAGAGAAACGTCTGTTTGAACTATACAAAGATCCTGCATTAGACTATAAACCAGAAGAGTTGTCTCAACGAGGAGGCACACATTATAGTGATGCAGCCTGTGAGATTATTGCTTCTATTCAAAATGATAAACAAACTACCATGGTAGTGTCTACTCAAAATAATGGCACGATCACTGACTTGCCGTATGACAGTATTGTAGAAGTGTCAGGTGTGGTCACTGCGCATGGAGTCGAACCTTACAATTGGGGTGCATTCCCATCTGGAGCAGCTAGAGGAATCATCCAAAATATGAAAGGAATGGAAGAAACCGTTATTCGAGCAGCAGTTGACGGAGATTATGGTGCTGCACTACAGGCCTTTACAGTCAATCCTCTTGTTCCTGGCGGTAAGTTAGCTAAAACAATTTTAGATGAATTACTGTACGCCCATAAGGATCACTTGCCGCAATTTGCGGATAAAATCAAGGAAATAGAAGGAAATCAGCCAGAAACAGTTGGTTATGTAGATGAATTGATGAAAAGTAATCATCCAGCAGTAGCAGAAGAAGTAAACAGTTAACCATTAAAACAACAATAGAGGCTTACTCCAGTAGGAGTAAGCCTCTATTGTTGTTTTAAACAAGATTAATAATTAGTCATTTTTACTTGGAAAGAAAACTTTTTTTAGTTCCATAAGGATAACGGCAGCTAAAGCTAAACCTGCAGCAATTCCCCATTGTTCTAAACCAAAGTCAGCTGGAACATCAAATACTGAACGAACACCAGGCAACATAGTGATACCATACAATGCCATACAGAAGATAAATGCGTAAATAGCATACATATTAGAGAAGAAGCCAGCACCGATGGATGTTTGAGTATTTGAACGAGCAGGGAACACTTGTAACGTACGAGCTAGGATCAATGTCGTAAATGCCATTGCAACACTCATTTCATCTGAATAACCTAATCCAATGTATTGAGAAATGATAACGGCAATACCGATCAAAATTCCACGGAAGACTACAGAAGTAAACGTACCGCCAGCAAAAATACCCTCATTTGGATCGCGAGGTTTACGATTCATCACATTTGGCTCACCAGGTTCCATACCTAAAGCGATAGCAGGAATAGAGTCATTGACTAAGTTGATAAACAGTAGTTGTAATGCTGTAAACGGGCTGACCCAGTTCATTAATAAAGCAGCGATGATCGCGATGATTGCTCCTAAGTTACCTGAGAATAGGTAAGCAATCGATTTTTTGATGTTGTCATAAACGTTACGACCAACTTCAACAGCACTCACGATAGAAACAAAGTTATCATCTGTCAATACCATAGCAGCAGAGTCTTTGGCAACGTCAGTACCACTACCCATTGCAATACCAATGTCCGCTTGTTTTAAAGCAGGAGCGTCGTTAACTCCATCACCTGTCATAGCAGAAACTTTGTCTCTGTCTTGCCATGCACGAACGATACGGATTTTGTTTTCAGGTGAAACACGAGCGTAGACAGAAATGTGTTCTAATTTTTCATGCAATTCTTCTTCGCTTAAAGCATCTAACTCTTGTCCTGTTAAGGCCAAGTCGCCTTCTGCAAAGATACCAATATCACGAGCAATGGCACGAGCTGTCGTTTTGTGGTCACCAGTAATCATAACCGTTTTAATTCCGGCGCTCTTAGCTTCTTCAATAGCTCCATAAACAGCTTCACGAGGAGGGTCGATCATAGCCATTAAACCAGCTAAAATCAAATCATTCTCGTCGTCAAAACTGATTTCATTCCCTTCTGGAAGGGGTTTGTAAGCAAATGCCAACACGCGTAATGCACGATCTGAGAAGGCTTCATTTTGAGTTTGCAATGCTTTCAGACGTTCGTCAGTCAATTCAACGACTTCGCCATCCAACATCATTTTAGTACTGCGGCCAAATACTACGTCTGGACCACCTTTTGTCAACATTAAACGTTCTCCGTCGATAGTGTTGACGGTTGACATCAATTTACGGTCAGAATCAAATGGCAATTCAGCTTCACGTGGGTATTGACGACGAAGATCTTCATACGATTTGTTTAATTTATTGCTGTATGCGATCATAGCCACTTCAGTAGGATCTCCAAGTTCTTGACCTTCTTCATTAATATTAGAATCATTGGCTAGAACAGCGATTTCCATCAAGCGTTTTTCATCGGCTGTCCAAGAATCAGGAGTTGTACTGAATTCTCCAGATTGTCCATTTGGCAAGAAATAATCTACGATAGTCATTTTATTTTGAGTCAATGTACCTGTTTTATCCGTACAAATGATACTTGTTGAGCCTAAAGTTTCAACAGCCGGTAATTTACGGATGATAGCGTGTTTCTTCGCCATTTTATTTGTTCCGACAGACAATACGATCGTTACAATAGATTGCAATGCCTCAGGGATAGCAGCAACGGCAACGGCTACAGCAAACATAAACGCATTCAGCAGTTCGGTTTGAACATCTGTCACATCACCAAAGAAAATACGAGCAGCTTGGATAGCAAAGATCAAAATACTTAATAGTAAGATTCCGATACCCAATTTTTTACTAAATACATCTAATTTCTTTTGCAATGGAGTCTGTTTTGAGGAAGCGTCATCGATCAAGCTAGCAACTTTACCCATTTCAGTGTTGTTACCAGTTCCTGTAACTACAAATAATCCACGTCCATAAGTAGTTAAGGTTCCACTGAAGACCATATTAGAACGGTCACCTAGAGGAACGTCTCCGCTTAGGGAATCAGTGTTCTTTTCAGAGGCAACAGATTCACCTGTCAACATACCTTCTTCGATTTGCAATGAACCGGCTTCGATCAATCGTCCGTCTGCAGGAACATAATCCCCAGCGTCTAAACTCACAATGTCGCCAACAACCAAATCTCTTGCTTCAACAGTGGCTTTTCCACCGTTACGCAATACTTTCGCAGAAGGAGCCGACATATTTTTCAGAGCATCTAATGAACCTTCAGCTTTTCTGGTTTGGACAACACTTAAAACAGAGTTGATCATCAATACCGCAAATATGATTAGAGACTCAGTTACTTCACCCAGCAACATTTGAATAATAGCTACAATCAACAGCACAACAACCATTGCATCTTTAAATGTTTCTAAAAATAGCTTTAAAACGGAATCTCTTTTCTTTTGTTTTAATTCGTTTAGACCATCGCGTTCTTGTCTACGTTTAACTTCTGCGTCTGATAAGCCTTCTCTTGAAGCTTCAAAATCTTGATAGATCTGGTCCATATCTTTTTGATAGTTTTCCAAATTATACACCCTTTCTTTTTGTCAAATTAGTACGTTGTTGAATTGCAGAGGAAAACCTAACTACTAAAGAGATAGTAGTAATAAATAACTTACATCTAACATACTATTCTAGCTGTTTTTTCACAAGAAACAGAACTTGTATTTAACTGTCAAAATGCCTTGTATTTTATTTTGGCAGCTGATCAGCTGGATTAAAATGTGCTATCTCTTAATTCAATTCCTCCTTAAACAGTATTCATAATAAAATCGACAAAAAAAGAGACTTATGCGGAATTGTTTATGGTTCAACAACTGCATAAGTCTCACTATTTAAGACAACACCAGTAGACCGTTACATCTACTTGCTGGTGACGTTGCCACAGCTTCAGCTGCCAGTTACTCCCTTATTGGAAACTATTCGATTTCATCATAATCAAGTATATCGTATAACGAAAACTGGCGCAACAAAAAGAATGGAACTTTTTTATTGTTTTTATTAAGAATAATAAAGAACAATAAATGAAAACGATTTAAAAAAGTTTGCTTATTTTGCAGACAAATGCTCTTTTTTTTGTTATCCTTAAAAGTATAAAGTTATAAAATAAAAGTATAGTCATTTAAAAAGGAGAAGAAAGCTATGAAATATGAATTTCCAAAGAATTTTTGGTGGGGATCAGCAGCTAGCGGACCACAAACAGAAGGCGTTTTTGAAGGCGATAACAAAGGGGACAGTATTTGGGATTACTGGTACAAAGAAAGCCCAGAATTATTTTTCAACCAAGTAGGACCTGAAAAAACTTCTGTATTCTATGAAAAGTATAAAGAAGATATTCAATTAATGAAAGAAACTGGACACAATACATTCCGTACTTCTATCCAATGGAGTCGTTTGATTCCAAATGGCGTAGGGGAAGTCAATGAGAAAGCAGTCGATTTCTACAATAGAGTAATTGATGAATTGATCGCTAATGATATTGAACCGTTCATCAATTTATATCACTTTGATATGCCGATGAAAATGCAAGAAAAAGGCGGCTGGGAAAATCGTGAAACAGTAGAAGCTTATGTAGTGTTTGCTAAAACATGTTTTGAATTATTTGGAGACCGTGTTAAAAAATGGTTTACACATAATGAGCCGATCGTTCCTGTTGAGGGAGGCTACTTATATCAATTCCATTACCCAGCTATAGTAGATATGAAAAAAGCTGCACAAGTAGCTTACCATGAAGTACTAGCCAGTGCTAAAGCCATTAAAGCTTATCATGGAATGAATCTAGGGGGAGAAATCGGAATCATCCTAAACTTGACGCCAAGTTACCCACGTGATGAAAGTAATCCCGAAGATGTGAAAGCAGCAAAAGCAGCGGACGCATTTTTCAATCGTTCTTTCTTAGATTCTGCTGTAAAAGGTGAATTCCCAAGCGATTTAGTAGAAATATTGAAGGAAATCGATATTTTGCCGATTATTGAAGAAGGCGACTTAGACACGATTAAAGAAAATACAGTCGACTTATTAGGTGTAAACTACTACCAACCTCGTCGCATCAAAGCGAAAGAATCGACTACGAAGTTAGCGGATGGTCCAATGCCGGATGACTACTTTGACAACTATGAAATGCCAGGACGTAAAATGAACCCTTATCGTGGATGGGAAATCTACGAAAAAGGCGTGTACGATATTTTAACGAATTTACGTGAAAACTACGACAACATCAAATGCTTTATTTCTGAAAATGGAATGGGTGTAGAAGGCGAAGAACGTTACGTCAATGAAAAAGGGATTGTGGAAGACGACTACCGTATCGAATTCGTGCAAGATCACTTGAAATATGTACACCAAGCCATCCAAGAAGGAAGCAATGTGCGTGGATACCACATGTGGACATGTATGGACAACTGGTCTTGGACAAACGCTTATAAAAACCGTTATGGATTTATTGCAGTTGACTTAGACAATGAGCACAAACGGACGATCAAGAAAAGTGGTCGCTGGTTTAATGAAGTTTCTAAAAATAATGGTTTTGAAGACTAATTCAATGTTACTTAAGTACACTTGTATTTTTACTATGCAAGTGTACTTTTTTCATCAAAATGAATTCACAATTGTGAACAGAATATGAATTCGGAGTAAAAGCTGAACTTATTTTTAAAAAGACTAGACATTTTATGTAGAAATGGTATACTTTGGTTTGTAAACGTTTGCTATAATTTATTACATTTTAAAAAAAGAAAAGAGGTATTATACTTATGAATGGCTTTATTGACAAATTAAGTGAAAAATTGTTACCGATTGCAGGAAAGTTAGGACAAAACAAATACTTGCTAGTCTTGCGAGATGCTTTTATGTTGGCTTTCCCAATCACCATGTTTGGTTCATTAGTAGTAGTTATCAATAATTTACCGTTTTTCAGTGATGATGTGAAAGGTACATTAGGAACATTATTTGGTAATGGACAAAATGCTACCATGTCTATCATGACTATTTTTGTAACATTTGGTATCGGGTATTATTTATCTAAAACACACGATGTGGATCCAGTGTTTGGTGGAGCTGTATCTCTTGCATCCTACTTGATTTTAACTCCGTTTGTGACTACTCTTGAATCAGGTGAGGTAGTAAGCGGTGTGTTAACTTTAGATCGCTTAGGCGCTAAAGGAATGTTTGTTGGGATGATAGCATCATTTCTTGCAGCTGAAATCTACTGCAGAATAATCAAAAAAGGAATTGTTATCAAAATGCCGGATGGCGTTCCAACAGCAGTTTCTAAATCATTTGCAGCGATGATTCCTGCAATTATTACATTAGGTATTTTCACAATTGTAAACGCCATCGTAACTGGCGCATTTAATACAAACTTACATGATTTTGTATACAATGTTATTCAAGAACCGTTAACTGGTTTAGGTAGTGGATTGCCAGCAACGTTGATTGCTGTATTCTTTGTTCAATTGTTATGGTTCTTTGGATTACATGGACAAATCATTGTCAACTCAGTAATGGATCCAATCTGGAATACATTAATGTTGGATAACTTAGAACACTTTGAAGCTGGAGAAGCATTGCCAAATATCGTTACAAAACCATTTATGGAAATGTATACAGTTGGTATGGGTGGATCTGGTAGCACGTTGATTGTTGTTATCCTTATGGCATTTGTGATGAAGAGTCGCCAAATGAAAGATGTTGGTCGTTTAGCATTGGCTCCTGGTATCTTTAATGTTAACGAACCAGTTATCTTCGGTATGCCGCTTGTATTGAATGCAGCTATCTTCATTCCATGGATCTTAGCTCCATTAGTAACAACTGCTCTAAACTATGTAGTTATGGATTTAGGCATTTTCCCAACGCCGACCGGGGTATCAGTGCCGTGGACAGTACCAGTATTCTTTAACGGTATGTTAGCTACGAACTCTCCAATGGGTGGGGTATTACAATTGATTGATATGGCAATTATCGGTGTTATCTGGTATCCATTCTTGAAAGTTGTTGATAAAACAAACCTTAAATCAGTCGATTTAAGTACAGCAGAATAAAATAATGTTGAAAAGACTAGTTTTTTGTATAAAAAAACTAGTCTTTTTCTTTGAGATGGAGTATGCTAGGGGAGAGTATAAACCACCGGAGGGAAGAACATGATCAAATATGAAATGATAGCGAATAAAATTAGACAACGTATTCAAGAAGAATTCTATCCAGTGGATTCTCTGATCCCTGATCAAATTTCTTTGGCAAAAGAATTTGGTGTAAGCAGAATGACCGTAAAAAAAGCCATGGACGTTTTGGCATTAGAAGGATTGATTTTTCGGAAACGCGGATCAGGAACTTATGTGAAGAAAACGGCTCTAAAAAATGGCCTAAATGCTAACGCAATGGAATATGAAGGATTGACCAAACAATTGGTTGGTCATGAAGTTAAAGGAGAAATTATTTCCTTTTCGGTAGAGTTTCCTGAAGAAGAGATACGAGAGACGCTGATGCTGGATAAACATGTTCCGGTATATAAAATTATCCGCTTGCGTATTGTGGACGGAGAGCCGTATATTATTGAGCATACGTTTATGAATGCGAATTTGATACCGGGGTTAAGCGAAGAAGCCTTAAACTCCTCTATTTATCAATACATTCATAATGAATTAGGGTTGCAATTCGGAGGAGCTTACCGAAAGATTCACGCAGCGAAGTCTTCCAAATACGATCAGAAATATTTAGGCTGTGCTGTCGATGATCCAGTTTTGGAAGTAGAGCAAGTTGTCCATTTAGAAGATGGGACACCTTTTGAATATTCCCGGAGTAGAAATAGATACGACAAACGGAGTTACACAGTCGTTGATTTGCAAAACAAAAATAAAGGGTAAGCGATAAAAAGAATGGACCGTCCATTTAAGACGATCCATTCTTTTTTTAATGGTTCTACAACATTTGATGCTTGTAAGTCTTGAGACGCGGTTTTCGGCTCAAGGGCGTTCCCATGGCCTTCCATAAGCAACCCCATAGGCCGGAGGAAATTTCTTTACCAACGTTAGAAGATGAAGAGCCTTTTAAATAGCTTTAGCTAGGGTATCTTTAAGAGTCAGTTCTACTGGGCAATGATCTGAACCCAAGATAGTGTTGTGTATTTTCGCATCTTCTAGAAATGGAATCAATTTTTGTGAAACACAGAAATAATCGATGCGCCAACCGGCATTGTTTTTGCGGGCATTGAACCGGTAGTTCCACCAAGTGTAGCTTCCTTCTGTTTCAGGATAGAAATAGCGGTAAGTATCGACAAATCCATTGCTTAAAAGAGCCTCAAATTGAGCTCTTTCTTCATCAGAAAAGCCAGCGTTGCCGCGGTTGCGTTGCGGATTTTTTAAATCAATGTCTTTATGGGCAACGTTTAGATCTCCACAAAGAATAACTGGTTTTCGGATATCTAATTCAGTTAAATAAGCTAAAAAATCTTGTTCCCAACGTACACGATAGTCTAGTCGTTTCAACTCGGATTGAGAATTAGGAGTGTAACAAGTAACCACATAATAATCGTCGTACTCTAAAGTGATTACTCTTCCTTCTGTATCGTGTTCAGAAATACCGATTCCATAAGCTGCCGATATAGGCTCATGTTTAGTAAAAATAGCGGTACCCGAGTAGCCTTTCTTTTCGGCATAATTCCAAAAAGAGTAGTATCCAGGGATATCCAGATCGATTTGACCTTCTTGAAGTTTGGTCTCCTGAAGGCAGAAAAAATCAGCATCTAATTCTGTAAAAATATCTAAGAAACCTTTTTTGACAATAGCGCGTAATCCGTTGACGTTCCAAGAAATTAGTTTCATTTATTAGTTTGCTCCTTTAGTGTAACATGGTACTATTATTGTACAGTAAACGAAAAAAAACTTGAAGCAGTAGAGCTTAGTTGTTCAGCAAGAAAATCCATTAAACTAATGAAATGAGGAAAAGTAGTGAAAATAGGAGTAGTAGGTTTAGGCGGCATCTCTCAAAAAGCATATTTGCCAATTATGATGTCCATGAGTGAAGAAGTAGAGTGGCATTTTTACACACGGAATCAAGAAAAACTGTCCAAAATCGGCAAACAATACCGAGTAACAAATCTGCATCCAACAATCGAATCTATGATTGAAAGCGGAGTGGAAGGAGTATTCATCCATACGGCAACCCACACGCATACAGCTTTTATCAGACAATTTTTAGAAAATGGTATTCATGTGTATGTAGATAAACCAATCAGTGAAGACCTTGAAGAGGTAGAATCCTTACTAGCTTTAGCTGAAGACAAACAACTGGTATTGACTACCGGATTTAATCGTCGCTTTGCACCAATGATTCAAGAACTAAAAAAAGTTCCGCATAAAAATATGATTTTCGTTCAAAAAAACAAGCCTAATGGTTCTGGGACAGTTCAGTTTGGTATTTTTGATATGTTTATTCACGTCATTGATACAGCCTTGTACTTATTGGACGATGAGGTAGTAGAAATGTCACATACTATTACCGAAACGGACGGACAATTGGAAAACTGTGTCGTGCAGTTGGAAACGGATCAAACGATGTGTATCGTTTCAATGAACTATAAAGCTGGAGCTAATCTGGAAGTAGCTGAAGTACAGTCTCCTGAAGGAACGTATCGCGTAACGAACTTGACCGATTACGAAAGCAATTCTTATGGAGAACAAGAGACCAGAGCATTCGGAGACTGGGACCACACTCTTGAAAAGAGAGGATTTGCTCCTTTGATCCGTCAGTTCATTGAAGCTGTGAAAACGGGAGATAATCCTGTAAGTCTGGAATCTTCTTTTATGAGTCACCAAATATGTGCCGAAATAGTGGCTGACAACAAGGACTAGATAATAACAAATACATGATCAGTCAAAAGCGGTGGACGTAACTGTCGTTCTTGACTCATCATGTTTTTGTGAAAAAGAGGAGAAAAATTTACGAAGGAGGAATCCAACCTTTTATGATTGGAGATAAAATACGTCATTTATCACCATCTAAAAAAATTGCTTTCAGTTTTTTGATGATTATTTTTATCGGATCCCTATTGCTGAGTCTGCCTGTCAGCCAATCTGCAGTTTCAGAGGCAGGGTACTTTCAGCATCTGTTCACATCAGTTTCTATGGTCTGTGTGACAGGTTTATTGACGACACCACTTATCACTACCTACAGTTTATTCGGTAAAGTAGTTTGCATTTTCTTGATGCAAATTGGCGGGTTGGGCTTAATGACGATTCTTGCTGCGTTTATAGTCGGTGTAGGTAAAAAAATAAGCTTTAAAGACAAGATTGCGGTTAGTGAAGCTCTAAACCGCGATAAATTAGGGGATTTTAAGAATTACCTGACCTCTATTATCAAGTATACGGCTGTTATTGAAGGAACAGCATTTATATTTTTGGCAGTTAGACTTATCCCCGAATACGGAACGAAGAACGGTTTCTTCCATGCGCTTTTTCTGGCTGTTTCGGGTTTTTGCAACGCTGGATTTGATACGCTGAGAGGAAATAGTTTGCAACATTACGTTCACGACCCTGTGGTCAATATTGTTATGATGGTGTTGATTGTTTTAGGAGGGATCGGTTTTTCTGTCTGGTTTGATATCACGCAAAATGTACAATCGATTTTTAAGAAAACAGGTAGCCGCAATTTAAAGAGAAATTACCAACGTCTGCAAGTGCACACTCGTCTAGCTATAAATATTTCTGTTTTCTTATTGCTCTTTGGAATTATGCTGTTTTTAATTGTTGAATGGAACAATCCTTCTAGTATTGGAGATTTTTCTATCGGAGAAAAGATCTTGGCAGCAGTATTTCAATCCACTACTTTTAGAACCGCTGGATTCACTACAGTAAATTTTTTGGACTTTAAAAGTTTTACCAACTTCTTTTTTGTTGTCATCAGCTTCATCGGAGGATCTCCAGGTGGGACTGCTGGAGGTCTGAAGACAACTACGGTAGCTTTAGTTGTTTTATTGATGTACAACGAAATCAAAGGACAAAAACACATCAATTACGCTTACCACACGATTCCAACTGAAATTGTGCGAAGAGCTTTGGTAGTATTGGTCACCTTTTTTGTTTGTTTTATGGTAGGGACAGGTTTATTGTTGTTATTTGAGCAAGATCAGAGACCCTTTCATTTGATTTTTGAAACGGCTTCTGCTTTAACAACGATCGGACTAACTGTAGATAACTTGACGCCCCAGTTATCTACAGTTAGTCAAGTAGTGATCATGATTTTAATGTTTATTGGCAGAATTGGCCCTATCACCATATTTTTGAGTTTGGGTAGAAGAAACAAAAAACAAAAAAATTACCGTTATGCAGAAACAAAAATTTTGATTGGGTAACAGAAAAAAGTAGTCAGAACCTCATTAGTCGGGCTCCTTTTTCGATGTTTAGTGCTTTAGTTTAATCCGAAACAATCCTTATCTAATTGTGGCATAGAGTAAACGAATCGCACAAACTTACAAACTGAGTAAAAAAATAATCAATAAGAGATTTACCTTCGAAAAAAAGAGTGTAAAAAAACTTTTTTTGAGGAAAGAATTTGCTTTACTTTTATGCGAATAAGAATATAATACATGAGAACTTGATAAAGTATGAATGAAAGAGGAGAAGGGAATGTCTGCAAAAAAGATTAGGGAGGTACCTCCAGCTTTAAAGATTGCTATTAGTTTTGCAATAGTTATTTTTGCAGGATCACTGCTGTTAACACTGCCCATCAGCAATCTGGAAACATCACAAACCACTTATTTTGATAACTTATTTACAGCGGTATCCATGGTATGCGTGACGGGATTATTTACATTGCCTGTGGCAGCGTCTTATACGGTGTTTGGCCAAATCGTTTGTATCGTTTTGATGCAAATAGGTGGACTGGGTCTGATGACTATATTGGCAACTTTTATTTTAAGAATAGGAAGAAAAATCAGCTATTCGGATACTATAGCTGTAAAAGAAGCTCTTAATAGAGATGAATTAAGCAATTTTAATACTTATTTAGCTTCCATCATTAAATATACAATGACTATTGAAGGAACAGGAATGCTGCTGTTATCTTTTAGATTTGTACCAGAATTCGGATGGGCTAAAGGGCTATTTGTCTCTTTATTTCTAGCGGTTTCTGGATTTTGTAATGCTGGTTTCGACAATATCGGAGCTATTAGTCTACAAGAGTATGCGCATGATTCTTTAGTCAATCTAGTTATTATTTCGCTGGTTATTTTAGGCGGTATTGGTTTTTCAGTTTGGTTTGATGTCACACACAACCTTCAATCCATTGTAAAAAATAAATTTCAGCACGGTTGGAAACGTGCTTATCGGTTGTTAAAGATTCATACGCGTTTAGCTATTAATGTGACACTTATTTTGATTGTAACAGGTACTCTGGTTTTCTTATTAGTCGAATGGAACAACCCAGACTCCATTGGAAATTTTTCATTTGGGGACAAGGTGATGGCTTCTCTATTTCAAACAGTAATAATGAGAACAGCTGGTTTTGCTACATTGGATTATGAACTGGTAGAACCTTTTACTTTATTATTCTTCATTTTTACAATGTTTATCGGAGGGTCTCCTGGAGGTGCAGCCGGTGGTATCAAAACAACTACATTTGCTTTGATTGTTCTGTTGATCATTAACGAGGTCAAGGGACAAAGACACATCAATTACGCCCACCACACTATTCCGATAGAACTTGTCCGACGTGCTATTGTAGTAGTGGCAACGTTCTGTGCTTTTCTAGTTGCTGGGGTAAGTATTTTGATGCTGGTTGAAGACCAACCCTTCTTGTATTTACTGTTTGAAGCCGTTTCTGCCTTAGCAACAGTAGGGGTCAGTGTAAATTTAACACCTGAGTTGTCAGATATCAGCCATATTGTGTTGATGATTTTGATGTATGTTGGTAGAATTGGACCAATCACCATACTATTAGGTTTAATCAGAAACAATAAAAAGACAAAAGACAAATTATATGCGAAAACAACTATTTTAATTGGATAGGAGATAAGGATATGGCAGTAAGAACAATTGGTGTACTGGGGCTGGGAGTCTTTGGATCATCAATAGCGAAAGAATTGAATGATTTTGATTGTGAAGTGATTGCAATTGATATCGATATAGACAATGTTGAACGCGTAGAACCTTATGTAACACAAGCTGTACAGGGAAATATCACAGACTTGGATTTTTTACAAAGTGTAGGACTCGAAAATTGTGATGTGGTAGTAGTAGCTACAGGGACTAGTTTAGAGGCAAGTGTTTTAGCTGTCATGAACTGTAAGAAATTAGGGATCGCTACGATTATTGCAAAAGCAAAAAATAAATCTTTTATGGAAGTACTGCTTGAGATAGGGGCAACTAAGGTCATTCGTCCGGAAAAAGAAGCAGGGACTCGTGTGGCAAAAAGTGTGTTAAGAAGACATATCACGGATATTGTTGACTTGGATGAAGACTATGCTGTAATCGAGTTTATTCCGCCTGCTCCTTGGGTAGGGAAAACATTCGATGAATTGGATTTAAGAAAACGATACGAAATCAATATTATCGGAGTGCGAAAATCTTCTCAAAAACGAATGGATGTATCCTTTAGCCCAGACTACCAAATTGAACAAGGTACTGTCTTGGTTGGGATTGCAGAATCTGAAATATTTGAACGCTACGACTACTTGAATAAACTAAAATAGAGAGCGTGGAGCAAGGCGTTTAAGAGCACAAATCAAGCGAAGATGTGATGGGACAGAACCTAGCACATCTTTTTTTGTTCAAAAGTTATTCTAAAAGAATTAAAATTTTGATTGTTATAGTAAGACAAGCTACAAAAATACATCTTTGCATGGTAAACTAAAAAACAGGCAAGAGACATCCCTAATGAAAACATTACTTGGGATCATTAAAAAGTAGAGTATTTGCTCTATTCATAGGAAAGGGTATTTAAATACTATGGTAATCGAAGAATTAAAAAAACAAATTCCTGATTTAATTATAAAAGAAAATGAACCACTATCACTATACACCTACACTAAAACTGGAGGTCCAGCTGATGTGCTGGTTTTCCCCACAACTATTGAAGAAGTCACAAACGTCGTACAGTGGGTAAATAGGGAACA
This sequence comes from Desemzia sp. FAM 23990, assembly GCF_045528485.1. Classification (NCBI taxonomy): domain Bacteria; kingdom Bacillati; phylum Bacillota; class Bacilli; order Lactobacillales; family Carnobacteriaceae; genus Desemzia; species Desemzia sp. FAM 23990. The sequence goes on along the minus strand of NZ_JBGQQW010000025.1, from coordinate 29,961 downwards.
ATTGCCTCTAACTGTGTTGGGCAATGCCAGCAATCTTATTGTCAAAGATGGCGGAATACGTGGTGTAGTGATGATCTTAACAAAAATGAAACGTATTCAAGTGGAGCATAAAAAAATTATCGTTCAAAGTGGTGCTCGTTTAATCGATACTTCTAATGAAGCTTATGAAGCCGGTTTGACAGGTTTGGAATTCGCTTGCGGTATTCCAGGCAGTATCGGTGGTGCAGTTTACATGAATGCTGGAGCTTACGATGGAGAAGTCAGCGAATCCATTGAATCAGTCACGGTGCTAACGCTTGAAGGTGAAGTAAAAACAGTGAAAAATAAGGACTTAGAATTCAGTTACCGTCACAGTGCCATCCAACAGAGCCATGATATTGTGTTGGAAGTAGTATTTTCTCTTGAAAATGGTAAGAAAAAGGCTATTAAAGAGCGAATGGATGAATTGACTGCTTTAAGAGAGTCTAAACAACCTTTAGAGTATCCATCATGTGGGAGTGTGTTCAAGCGTCCAACGGGGTATTTTACAGGCAAATTGATCCAAGAAGCTGGCTTACAAGGTTTAATCTGGGGCGGTGCACAAATATCCGAAAAACATGCAGGTTTTATCGTAAATATCAATCATGCTACAGCCACAGATTATATCGAATTGATCGAACACATCAAAGAAGTCATCCTTAAAGTAAACAAGGTGCAATTAGAAACGGAAGTTAGAATTATTGGGGAAGACCTGGTAAAAGAACTTGCTTAATAGAAGGTAGAGACGACACATTACAATAAAAGAGAAGCCATTGGAACGAATTAGGACTAAAAAACAGAATCTCTCTGTTTTTTAGTTTTTTTTTATTGCATTTTTGTCCAAATTATCTATAATAAGAAGAGGTTTTACTAAACAAAATAATTAGTGACAGAATACTTTTGTGCTATTTAGTTTAATGATAGTAAACAAAAAAGGGTGTAAAAAAATGGAAATAGGCACGCGAATAAAGAATTTACGGATCCAAAAAAATCTTACACAAGAGGAATTGGCAGAACGAACGAATCTAAGCAAAGGATATATTTCTCAAGTAGAAAGAGATTTAAGTATGCCTTCAATGGATGTTTTTTTTGATATGCTGGAAGTTCTGGGTTGCAGTCCAAAAGATTTCTTTGACGAAGAACAAGAGGAACAGCGAGTGGTCTACAAAAAGGATGAGCACACTCATTACGAAGCTGTGGATGGACAATATACGATCCAATGGCTTGTTCCAGAATCCAATGAAAATGAAATGGAACCTATCCAATTGACATTGGAAAAAAATGGAGCCTTCAAAGAATTTTCTCCTTCTATGGCAGAAACCTTTGCTTATGTGACAAAAGGAGCAGTGTGTATCGAAATTGGGATGAATCGATACTATGCCAAAAAAGGCGATGCGATTTATTACCATGCTAATGATACTCACCAAATATTTAATCAAGCAGATGGAGAAAGCCGGTTATTGATGGTCGTTACAGAATCCTATCTGTAGACTCCAGAAGCTTTCTACTTGTATTTCAAAAAAAGATCCACTAGATTGGAACAAAAAGGAGAATAGTAAAAATGCCAGAAAATGCTATTATTACGTTTAAAAATGTAAAAAAACAGTATGAAGATGACGTTATTTTAAAAAATATCACTTTTGATATTGAGCGGGGAAAATTTTATACCTTGTTAGGACCATCCGGTTGTGGAAAAACAACCATTTTAAATTTGATTGCTGGATTTACGGAAGTTTCTGATGGGTTGATTACCATTAACGGTGAAAAAGTAAATGATATTCCTCCCAATAAACGTACAGTCAATACCGTTTTTCAAGATTATGCGTTGTTCCCGCACATGAGTGTATTTGAGAACATTGCATTTGGTTTGAGAATCAAAAAATTAGACAACAAAACGATCAAAGAAAAAGTAGCAGCAGTCTTAAAAATGATGCGTTTATCTGGCTACGAAAATCGCGCCATCAGTGAAATGTCTGGTGGTCAGCGCCAACGGGTGGCTATCGCTCGTGCCTTAGTTAATGAACCAGATGTATTGTTACTAGACGAACCGTTATCGGCATTAGACCTGAAATTAAGAACCGATATGCAATATGAATTGCGTGAATTGCAGCAACGATTGGGCATCACGTTTATCTTTGTCACTCATGATCAAGAAGAAGCATTAGCTATGAGCGACGAAATTTTTGTGATGAAAGAAGGCAAGATCGTTCAAAGCGGAACACCGGTAGATATTTATGATGAACCGATCAACCGTTATGTGGCGGATTTTATTGGGGAAAGCAACATCGTAGAAGGAACAATGATTCAAGACTATGAAATTTCATTTGTCGGTCGCACATTTGAATGTGTTGATGCAGGGATGTCGCCGAATGAAAAAGTAGAAGTGGTGATTCGTCCAGAAGATTTAGCGTTGACGACGACAGACAAAGGGAAATTGACGGTCAAGGTGGACACCCAATTATTCCGCGGGGTGCATTATGAAATCATCGGATACGATGCAGAAGGAAATGAATGGATGGTTCATTCTACTAAGAAAGCTGTAGTTGGCGAAATGGTAGGATTGCATTTTGGTCCAGAAGATATCCATGTTATGAGATTTGGAGAAACTGAAAAAGAATTTGATGCTCGTTTAGAAAGTTACGAAGAGGAATAGGAGGGAAACGGATATGAAACAAACAAAAGCGTTTTATTTTGCGCCGTATTCGATGTGGCTGCTTTTATTTGTGGTAGCTCCTTTAGTGTTGATTTTGTATCAATCATTTTTTGATATCCAAGGCAATTTTACGTTTGCCAATTATGCTGCTTATTTTCAATCAGGCACTTATCTAACCATGACCTTCAATTCGATATTCTATGCGTTCTTGATTACTTTATTTACTTTACTGATCAGTTATCCTACAGCTTATTTATTGGTGAGAACGAAGCATAAACAATTGTGGTTGCTGCTGATCATCTTACCTACATGGATCAATTTGTTGTTAAAAGCCTATGCTTTTATTGGAATATTCAGTATGAATGGAACAATCAATGATTTCTTGGTGTTTACTGGAATTGGGCGTCAGCAAATTTTATTTACAGACGTTAGTTTTTTGCTGGTCGCTTCCTACATTGAAATTCCGTTTATGATCTTGCCGATTTACAATGCACTGGAAGAAATGAATCCCTCTTATATGAAAGCGAGTTCTGATTTAGGAGCCAATAACTGGGAGACCTTCAGACGAGTCATTTTTCCTTTGTCATTGAATGGAGTCAAAAGTGGAGTACAAGCCGTTTTCATTCCTTCATTATCTTTATTTATGCTGACCAGATTAATTGGAGGAAATCGCGTCATCACATTAGGGACAGCGATTGAACAACACTTCTTAGTGACTGAAAATTGGGGAATGGGTTCTACGATTGGAGTAGTTTTGATCGTAGCGATGTTCTTAATGATGCTGCTGACGGGAGAAAAGAAAAAGAAGGGAGCGTTGCATAAATAATGGCAAAAAAGACATTTAAATGGACGAATCTTTATCTACTGCTTGTTTTCGTCTTATTGTATGCTCCCATTATGTATTTGATATTTTATTCTTTCAATGATGGCGGAACAATGACTTCTTTTACGGGATTTACTTGGGACAATTACACTGCTGTTTTTGAGGATACTCGTTTAATGGGAATCGTGTTAGATACATTATTGGTCGCTTTGCTGTCTTCGTTGTTAGCAACGATTATTGGAACATTAGGCGCTATTGGAGTGTATTTGGTGAAAAATCGAAAGACACGCAATACCTTGTTGAGTATGAACAACATATTGATGGTTTCTCCAGATGTTATCATTGGAGCAAGCTTCTTAATCCTGTTCACGTTTATTGGTTTTAGATTAGGTTTTGCTTCCGTTCTATTGTCGCATGTTGCGTTCAGTATTCCGATCGTTGTATTGATGGTCTTGCCAAAATTGCAAGAAATGAATCCGACGATGATCAAAGCGGCACACGATTTAGGGGCAAATAACTGGCAAGTCTTGACTAAAATCATATTGCCAGCAATCACTCCTGGAATTTTAGCGGGCTATTTTATGGCCTTTACGTATTCTTTAGATGATTTTGCGGTGACCTTTTTCGTAACTGGAAATGGCTTCAGTACACTCGCAGTAGAGATCTATTCTCGTGCTCGCCAAGGAGTATCCTTAGAGATCAACGCATTAAGCACATTGATGTTCTTGTTTGCATTGATTTTAGTAGTGGGCTATTACTTTATCCAACAATACAGCATCAGCAAAAAACATAAGCAGCAGCATGGAAGAAAAGGTAAAGAGGCGGTGACGATGCTATGAAACGATTAGTTACACTAGCCGTAGTGATCTTAGTTGCCTGTGGGGCGCTTTACTATTCTTCCAACAAACTAGACGAAGCTGAAGGGATCACTGGAAATAACACGTTGAACTTGTATAATTGGGGAGATTATATCGATCCCGATCTGATCACTAAATTTGAAGAAGAAACAGGGTATGTGGTATCGTATGAAACGTTTGATTCGAACGAGGCAATGTATACCAAAGTCAATCAAGGCGGAACGGCCTATGATTTAGCGGTACCTAGTGAATACATGATTGAACGGATGATCGAAGAAGATATGCTGATTGAAATGGATCATTCAAAAATCGAAGGATTAGAACATTTGGATCCTGACTTATTGGACATGGCCTTTGATCCTGAAAACCGTTATTCTATTCCTTATTTTTGGGGAACCTTAGGAATCGTATACAACACGCAATTTGTCGAAGAAGGTTCCATTGAACATTGGGACGACTTATGGGATCCGCGTTTCAAAGATGACGTGATGTTGATCGATGGAGCTAGAGAAGTGATGGGGTTGGCGCTGAACAGTTTAGGTTACTCGGTAAACTCTAAAAATGATGCTGAGTTGGCTGAAGCCGCTGAAAAATTGGATTTAATGACAGCAAACGTAAAAGCTGTTGTTGCTGATGAAATCAAAATGTATATGATCCAAGAAGAAAGTTCTGTAGCTGTAACTTTTTCTGGAGAAGTAGCGGATATGATGTGGGAGAATGAAAATCTGCGTTACGTGATTCCACCTGAAGGGTCCAATTTGTGGTTCGACAACTTTGTCATTCCAAAAACCGCTCAGAATGTGGAGGCTGCTTATGCCTTTATCAACTTTATGCTGGAGCCCGAAAATGCTGCTCAGAATGCAGAGTATGTCGGGTATTCTACACCCAATACGTCAGCGATGGAATTGATGCCAGCTGAAATGATTGAGGACGAGCAATTTTACCCATCCGATGAAACGATGGAACACTTAGAGGTTTATGAAAACTTAGGACAAGAGTATATTGGGATCTACAATGATTTGTTTTTGGAATTTAAAATGCATCGGAATTGATAAACAAGCAACACATCGGTCTTTGTTACAAAGGCCGATGTGTTTTTTTCATTCTTTAAAGCTCGAAATAAAGAGTGTGATGGTTAGAGATTCTTAAGCAGAATCACATGTTATAATAAGTTTCCAAACAAATAAAAAAATAGTATGATAGAATACGAGTGATGTTTGAAAAAAACTATACTTTAGAAATCGTATTTCAGCTAAAAGTGTAGATTCATAGATAAGGTTAAGGTGTAGACATGGAGAACGAATCAGCAAAAGAGTTGTGGGAAAGCTTTCATCAGCAGATTCCTAATTTACCGGAGCATTATGATGTTTGGGCTTTTGGAGATTCAAAAGAATTAGCAGATCAGTTAGCTGCTTTAGTGTTATCAGGTTTAAAAACAGCGACGTGCAGTTTGAAGCGCTTGTATGATGTTGAAGGAGCGGATTTGCCACAAGTTGGGGCTTATTCAGTCATTCTAGATGGAAATGATCAAGCAGTGGGAATCATACAAAATTTAGACGTCTTTGTCTTTCCATTTGATGAAGTGACAGAAGAAATCGCCATTGCAGAAGGTGAAGGTGATCGTACAGTCGATTATTGGATGGAAGCTCATAAAGAGTTCTTTAAAAGAGAATGTCAATCTGCTGGAGAAACGTTTTCGACGAAAATGGAAGTGGTTTTTGAAAGCTTCGAATTGGTGTATGCAGCGTAATCAACTAATAACTAAAGGGGAATGGCCTAATGGACTTAAAGCAAATGGTTGGAGAAAAAGCAGCAGAGTTTGTGAAAGAGGGTATGGTAGTTGGTTTAGGAACGGGATCAACGGCGTATTATATGGTGGAAGCAATTGGGAGACGTGTAAAAGAAGGGTTGAACATTACTGGTGTGACTACTTCGAATCGTACCCAAGAACAAGCTGAAGCATTAGGGATTCCTTTGAAAAGCGTAGATGAAATCGATCGGATCGATATTACGATAGATGGAGCAGATGAGATCAGCCGCGATTATCAAGGCATCAAAGGCGGCGGTGCAGCTCATTTATTTGAAAAAATCGTAGCCGATAATTCCAATAAAGTGATCTGGATCGTAGATGAAACTAAAATGGTTGAACAATTAGGTGCCTTTCCACTACCTATTGAAGTGATTCCTTACGGCAGCCAGCAATTGTATCGTTTATTTGAGAAAAAAGGGTATCACCCAGTTGTCAGAAATGATGCTAATGAAGAAGTATTGGTTACAGATGCTGGGCATTATATTATTGATTTGCACATGGGAACGATCAAGCAGCCTCATGAGTTGGCTGAATGGTTAGATAGTTTAACAGGAGTTGTAGAACATGGATTGTTTTTAGACCGTGTCAATACGATTATTGTTGGGCGCGAATCAGGCGTTGAAATTATAGAAGCTAGATAACAAACGGATCAAATCAGTAAGGCTGGGACTGAGGCTAAAAACCTCAGTCTTTTTTGTTAGACATTTGTGCGAGGAAATGAATTCTAAGCGGCTGCTCTTCAGAAGAAAAGCGTAAAAATCTTCTCATATTCAAAAGTTAGAAAACGGTTTCTATTAGAAGTGTGGTAAAATAACTGTGTACTAGCGATAAGGAGATGATATTAAGTGAGAATGGTAGATTTGATCCATAAAAAACAACAAGGGAAAGAGTTGTCCGCTGAAGAAATTCAATGGATGATAAAACAATATACAACAGATGAAATACCAGATTACCAAATGAGTGCGATGTTGATGGCCATCTATTTTGAAGACATGACCGACGCTGAACGCGGAGCTTTAACCATGAGCATGGTGAAATCTGGAGATGAAATCGATTTGTCTCAAATTGAAGGTGTCAAAGTAGACAAGCATTCAACAGGTGGAGTAGGAGATACGACAACCTTGATTTTAGCTCCATTAGTAGCTAGTGTAGGAGTTCCTATTGCAAAGATGAGCGGTAGGGGATTAGGCCATACTGGTGGTACGATTGATAAATTAGAAGCTATTCCAGGATTTCATGTGGAGTTGAGCCAAGAAGAATTTGTCGAACAGGTCAATCAACATAAAGTAGCCGTTGTAGGGCAATCCGGGAATTTAACTCCTGCAGACAAAAAACTGTATGCGTTAAGAGATGTAACCAGTACAGTAGAATCTATCCCATTGATCGCGAGCTCAATCATGAGTAAAAAAATCGCAGCTGGTGCTGACGCGATCGTATTGGACGTAAAAACAGGTGCCGGTGCATTTATGAAGACTCCTGAAGCTGCTCGCGAATTAGCAGAAGCAATGGTAAAAATCGGAAATCATGTGGGAAGAAAAACGATGGCAGTTATTTCGGATATGAGCCAGCCTTTAGGATTTGCGATCGGGAATGCATTAGAAGTTCAAGAAGCTATCGATACTTTAAAAGGTCATGGACCAGCAGATGTGGTAGATTTGTGCTTAACTTTGGGAAGTCAAATGGCGCATTTAGCTGGAGTTGGTAAAGATCTTGATGAAGCCAGAAGTATCTTGAAAGAAAACTTAGAAAATGGGAAAGCACTGGAAGTTTTCAAAACATTTGTGGCAGCCCAAGGCGGAAACCCAGACGTTGCAGATAACCCAGAATTGTTGCCTAAAGCGCCATACCAAACAGAAGTGTTAGCTAACCAAGATGGTTATTTAGCTGAATTAGTAGCTGACGAATTAGGAGTTGCTTCTATGATGTTAGGTGCAGGACGTGCCACTAAAGAAAGTGACATTGATCTAGCAGTTGGATTAGTGTTGCACAAAAAAGTAGGAGACCAAGTTAAAAAAGGGGAACCTTTATTAACGATCCATAGTAATCAAGAAGAAGTCCCTGATGTAGAACAAAAGATTTGGGAGTGCATTACGATTGCGGATACAGCTGAACCTTTACCATTGATTTACGATGTTTTATCTGGAGAATAAAGAAGTAATAAGCTGCTCATAAAGTTAAGTAAAGGAGTTAGGACAACCAATCCTATCTCCTTTTTGTGTACAAGTTTGGGGCTCTTACCGGTCTGCACCAACATTATAAACGTGTTTCGAAAGGCTCCTTGCGTTAAAAGAAACAGAACCCAATACTCAATCGATTTTTTTCTAACGATTTGTGGTTCTGGTTCTATACGGTTAGCTAACCAGTTTTGCTTTTGATAGATTAATGTTGTACCGCTCGATGCGTACTTCTAGTGGGAAGCTCTATTTAGAGTGAAAGAAATGTATGTTTGATGAGCGAATGAAGGATGGAAGGGGTTTGAACATCAAGGTCATTTTGTCCTTGATGTTCAAACGCCGTTCTTCATCAAGGCAATTTTGTCCATGATGTTCAAACCCCGTTCTTCATCAAGGCAATTTTGTCCATGATGTTCAAACCCCGTTTTTCATCAAGGCAATTTTGTCCTTGATGTTCAAACGCCATTCTTCATCAAGGCGATTTTGTCCATGATGTTCAAACCCCGTTTTTCATCAAGGCAATTTTGTCCTTGATGTTCAAACCCCGTTCTTCATCAAACCAATTTCCCCTTTGATGTTTAAATCATCCCAAATACTCACTAAAATTTGTCATAAAAAACCTCCAAAAAGCTAGATTTTACTCTAATCTTTTGGGAGCCACACTCCGCACCTTACACCATATTCACGTCTATAATTGAGCGATGAAATGAATAATAGCTAAATGAAGTGGGTAATAAGCATAACCCAAATACTTAGGGACTCGTATCACATGAAAACGAAAAGGGAGCAGTATTGGAATCAAGGCTAATAAGGCATACATTTGGATTGTTCCAAATTCTGGAATGTGCATTAGAAGGTAAGCTGTGATTCCAAAATACCGGTTTTCAAAAACTAACATGTAAATAGCCCAGCCCAAGAGAAACCCGTAGATACCATATTCAACAAAATAGCTTGCTATCAAGCAAGGAATAAAAAAGCGTTTGTCTTTCATCGAAACAGCAAACAAAGCCAATGAAAATAAAATGTTGATTCTTCCTAACGTAAAGGGGATGGATATGATTCCAAACAGCAGTAATTGAAACAGGTAGCGTTTAAAGTTGTGTGTACGGTGTGTGCCTAATACAGTAGTGTACAAAAATAAGGGAAATGCGATTCTGCCGATGACACGCAGTATCACATATTGCGGTAAAATATAGGCGCCAATATGATCAATTGTCATGATAATGATGGCCAACCATTTGATAAAATTGCTTTTTTCATCAAAGCTGTGGGCTTGCACCGAGGTAGTTTCCATTGTGACCCTCCAATTCTCTAAAGGTATATATTTTATTATACAAAAAATCTTAGCGAATAAGACAATAATTCATCTTTCTCGGAAAAAATAAAATGGATTGTGCTATAATGATTTTTAAACTTGTAAAATGGAGGGAAGAGAGTGGGAAAAGCAGTATGGTTGGAAGGCTTCAAAAATATTTATCCTGTTATGATCAGTTATGTTCCTTTAGGACTAGCCTGTGGTATGTTGCTGTATGATGCAGGGATCGGATTATGGGGAATCTTTTTGATGAGTGCACTGGTTTTTGCGGGTGCAGGACAATTTATGGCAGCATCTATGCTTTCTGAAGGAGCTGCAATGCCTTCTATCGTGATCATGACATTCTTTTTAAACTTAAGGCACTTGTTGATGAGCTCCAGTATAGCTCCTTTCTTTAAAAAGCGCTCGGTGCCGTTTTTAATGTTGTTTAGTCATACCTTAGCGGATGAAGCTTATGCCATCAATTACAATCAATTTCAAACGGATAAAGAATGGAGACCGGAAGAAGCCTTGTCTACCAATCTATTAGCTTACTTTAGCTGGGTGGGGAGTACAGTTGTTGGGGGATACATAGGAAGTTCTTTTTCGATGAATACCGTCATTATGAATTATGTATTGATCGCGATGTTTACATGTATGCTGGTGAATCAATTTGTCTCTAAAATCTTTGTTTTTGTGGGGCTGCTGTCTGGTGTGCTTGCCGTCATTCTTATGATGGTATTGCAGCACAATATTTCATTAGTCATTGCCGCAGTTCTAGCTTCTTTTGTGGGATACTTGCTGGATGAACAGAGAGAGAAGAAAAGAGCTGAAGAAGGAGCGACGATTCAAAATGAACAGTAATTTACTAGGGTTGATTGCAGGAATGGCAGTAGTGACTTATTTACCCCGTTTTGTTCCGATGCTGGTTCTCAGTAATCGCCAAATTCCTAAAAAATTCGCTAAATGGATGTCTTTTATACCGGTATCTATTTTTGCCGCGCTGGTTTTTTCGGATGTCTTTTTCTGGGACAGCGAAGTAAACGTAAATCCGATAGAAAACGTGAAACTGCTGCCAACAGTGCTTGTCTTTTACATAGCCTATAAGACTCAAAGCTTACTCTGGTCGATGGTATTTGGCATTATCGGCATTAGTTTTATGATTTGGTTTTTCTAAAAGTACTATCCTTGTATAATGGGAAACGAAATTGCATAAACAGCTTTCGTGCTATAATGGGCGTAGAAAAATAGATGGAGGCTTTTAGTATGGCAGATCAAAATCGAGAAGTAAAAAAAAGTTGGGAATCAAAAGTGATTCAGACACATCGTGTATTTCCCGGAGATATTAACTCACATCGGACTTTATTTGGGGGACGCTTAATGAGTTATATTGATGATACAGCATCCATATCTGCTTCACGCCACAGTCGCAGTGATGTTGTTACTGCTTCAATGGATACATTAGATTTCTTGCATCCGCTGAATGAAAATCATTCCGTTTGTATAGAAAGCTACGTGACCGGTGTTGGATCAACCTCGATGGAAGTTTTTTGCAAAATAATGGGTGAAGATCTATCTAGTGGAGAACGTTACTTGGCAGCTACAAGCTTTATCACTTTTGTAGCTGTCGCTAAAGAAAAAGGCAAAAAACAGCTAGTACCTTTAGTTGAACCAAGTACTAAAGAAGAGAAGTTTGTTTGTGAAGGATATGAAGCCAGAAAAGCACAACGTATGTCCAGTCGTTCATTCCATGAACAATTTGCGCAAACGATTACCGACCAATTGCCTTGGTCAAACTAAGGCTAAATGACCTGTTTAAGATGAGGTGTTGAACCTTTATCTTGAACAGGTTTATTTTATTGCCAGCTTTTTGGTGGGCAGGTCTAATAGGCTCACTGATCAAGTGGCGTTAAATTTGGTTCTCACTTGAAGAATAAGGTGGTCTTACTGATCAAGTGGCGTTAAATTTGGTTCTCACTTGAAGAATAAGGTGGTCTTACTGATCAAGTGGCGTTAAATTTGGTTCTCACTTGAAGAATAAGGTGGTCTTACTGATCAAGTGGCATTAAATTTGGTTCTCACTTGAAGAATAAGGTGGTCTTATTGATCAAGTGGCGTTAAATTTGGTTCTCACTTGAAGAATAAGGTGGTCTTACTGATCAAGTGGCGTTAAATTTGGTTCTCACTTGAAG
>NZ_JBGQQW010000025.1:0-18040 GCF_045528485.1 Desemzia sp. FAM 23990 | reverse complement strand
ACTTGAAGAATAAGGTGGTCTTATTGATCAAGTGGCGTTAAATTTGGTTCTCACTTGAAGAATAAGGTGGTCTTACTGATCAAGTGGCGTTAAATTTGGTTCTCACTTGAAGAATAAGGTGGTCTTATTGATCAAGTGGCGTTAAATTTGGTTCTCACTTGAAGAATAAGGTGGTCTTATTGATCAAGTGGCGTTAAATTTGGTTCTCACTTGAAGAATAAGGTGGTCTTACTGATCAAGTGGCGTTAAATTTGGTTCTCACTTGAAGAATAAGGTGGTCTTACTGATCAAGTGGTGCAAATTTTATCTCTCACTTGAAGAATAAAATGACCTTACTCATCAAGTGGCACCAAATCAGTCTCCCACTTGAAGATTAACAGCGTCACATCAGTAAAAACAAAAATTAGTAGTGCAGAATGAACCCATTTGGTTTCTGCACTACTAATTTTATGTGCTTTTTATGAGATTCGATTTCTACACGCAAAAGATCGGAAATCAATGCCTCTTGCGTCACACCAATCTTTTACAGGGCCAGTGATGATCACATCTGTCCGTTGCAAATCAACCACCGATTCAGCGCCTAATAAAGTCATCACAGAAACCAATTGTTCTTTGATTTGTTCAACATGTGCAATCGTTTTTTCGACACCATTTTGCAAAATATAATGTAAGAAGTAACCTGAAATACCTGCTGCTTTAGCTCCGAGAGCTAAACTTTTGAGGATATCCATTTGGGTACGGATACCGCCCGAAGCCAATATTTCGGTTGTATCCATAAAGGAATGAGCTTCAAGAAGTGAGATCGTTGTAGATTGTCCCCAATCTTCTAGGAAGTCCATCGGATTCTGAGTACGGCGGTAGTTTTCGATCTGAGAAAAGTTGGTTCCGCCTTTCCCGCTGACATCGATCGTTTTTACGCCAATCGATATCAATTGTTGGATCGTTTCTCGGCTCATTCCAAAGCCGACTTCCTTCACCACGACGGGTACATCCACACCGTTTATGATTTGTTCCAATTTAGTTAGCCAAGAAGAGAAATCTCTGTCTCCCTCTGGCATCACGATTTCTTGAGGGGTGTTCAAATGAATCTGCAAAGCATTGGCTTGAATCAAATCCACAGCTTTTTTTGCAGTTTCTAAGGTCTGTCCGCCGCCTAGATTAGCCAAAATTTGTCCATTAGGATTCGTTTCCCGAATGATCGTAAAACTATCGGCTACAGAAGGGTCTTTTAAACCTGCACTTAATGAACCTGAAGCCATTGCCAGACCAGTTTCTCTTGCTACAGCAGCTAATTTTTCGTTGATTTTCTTTGTCCAAGGGCTCCCGCCGGTCATGGCATTAATGTAAAAGGGCTGAGCCATCGAAAGTCCGGCAAAAGAAGTGGACAGATCAATCTTCTGAGTTCCGGTCTCTGGTATTGAGTGATGTACAAACCGGATGTGGTCAAAATCAGTTTCGTGCGTTTCAGTGTAAAAATGTTCCGCTAATGAAACGTGTTCGTTTTTCCGATTGTTTTTTTTCTCCATTGTTAACCTCCTGCTGGATAATGATTCTAGAGTAGGCTTAGCAGCCACTAATTTTTAGTATAAACATGCAACGGCAAATTGGTGATCCCTTGTTCTTCCCAAGCTGTGATCAATGAAAGAACCCCATCTTTGCGATCAAAAATCACAATTCCGCAGTCTCCACCGCCAGCTCCTGAAGATTTGGCTGCACCATTAAATTCTTCCGCCAGCTTGCACAAATGAGCCAAGGCAGGAGTCTCGATAATCACGCCAGTCGATTGACTCATTTTTTTCAAGAGAGAGCGGTTGTGACGAATCTCATTTTGTATTTTAGGAATATCGTTTGTTTCGAAGCCGCGAATCATTTCTTCGACACAAGCTGCACTGGCTTTTAAGAATTCATTATAGGCGAGAGCATCTTGGGTCCGTTTATTCGTTACTTCATCCACTAAATGAGAAGTAGACGCCGGAGATCCTGTCCAGCCGATCAATAAACGCAATTCTGCTGGGGGTGTCAACGGTTTAAAAGACAAATGAGGCCAGTCCAATTCAACCACTTCTCGAACCGATAATTGCTGTTGCTTTTCCAATACCCATTTTGGATCGAAAGTAGTGAAAGCCAACCATCCACCAAAAACGCTGGCAGCTACATCACCGCACGATCCATTGCTTTTGACCGTTAAATGTGCCAAGGCAGCTAGCTTGAATATTCTCTCATTAGACTCATGTTGCAAACCGTAAAAACGCAAAATCCCTTTCACTGTGGCAACGGTAACAGCGGCACTGGAACCGAGACCGTATTTCCGGCCATTGGAACTGTCTAATTCACTATCGACAGATAAGTGGTAAAAAGAAAGCTTTTTTCCAAAGGATTTGACATAGCTTTCTGTCACTTCAATAGCTGCCAATATATAATGAAACGGATTTTCACGCTTGTCCAATACTAGTCGATCATTTTCTCTTTTCCAAGTGACAGGCAGGTTTCCATATTGCTTCGATAAAATTGTTCCCATATCTGTCGTTGCTTCAAGTGAAACAGTAATAAACTGGTCGACGGCTACCAAAATGGCAGGATGACCGGGTTCTACAACAGCGTATTCTCCTGCGATATATAACTTTCCAGATGCAGAAGCTGTGATCATGTACGACACTCCTTAAAATTCCTTTTTTAGTCTGTAATTTCTTCGATATCTTTCCCAGGTCCTGAAATAATCAGTTGCGTGGGATCAAAAATGTTGCTCAAGTAGTTTTTGATCGTTTGGCTATCTGACAGGCGACACAATACTTTGACGTTTGGACCGGCATCCATCGTGAAATAGCATGGAACACCTAATTGACGCAGTTCTCTCACCGCTTGCATCGCTCGAACACTGTCTGGTTCCCAGTAAGAAAGAGGCGGATTAGCCCCCAACATTGTTGCATGCATCTTCATGCCGTTGCTTTCCGTAATGGCACCAACTTGTTCAAAATCTTTTTTCAAGATAGCCGTTTTGATATTTTCCAAATCGATCGCTGTAGCTGTTAACCAGCCAGGATAAAAAGGCGAAGTCGCTACGGTGTTTTTCATACCTACACGACTGGAAACCGCTTTTTGTTTATCATTGACCACGATAGTGACCATGCCGATATCCCAAGAAGCATCATCTACTTTTACCGCAAATGAATCATCGCTGCCGGTACCCATTTGCCATTCGACAAAACCGCCGAAAATACTGCGTGTTGCTGAACCAGAACCTCTTCGAGCATAAGTGGATAAAGTTGTTTTGTCCAAATTCAATCCGCTAGCCAAATTAACTGCACCCGCTAAAGCTGCCATACCAGAAGCAGAAGAAGCCAGACCGGCTGCAGTCGGGACGAAGTTGGTGCTTTTTACGATCGCTGCTGTTTGGATACCCGCTTCTTCACGGAATAAATCCAAGAAGCGGCTGACTTTCGCTGTTGCTTTATTATCTTGTAATGCATCATTTAAATAGAAACGATCTTCTGCTGTGCTATCGTCAAAAGCCACAGAAGTTTCTGTGTAAAATGAATCTAAAGTCAAAGAAAGACTGCTGTTCATCGGTAAAAACAATTTGTCATCGCGCTTGCCCCAATATTTGATCAAAGCGATGTTGGTATAGGCACGTACTTTTTTCTCCTTATTCAACAGAGCCACCTCCTAAATGATAGATCCAAGTAGTGGAAGTTCCCGTTTCGTTTAAAGCCCGAGCGATGTCTTGAGCAGCAGTTTCATTTTCAGCTAAAGCGATCATACAGCCGCCTCGTCCGCCACCGGTCAGTTTAGCACCTAAAGCTCCAGCATTTATGGCTGCTTCAACCAATTGATTCAATTGATCATTGCTGACACCCAATTTAGTTAACAGCACATGTGCTTGGTGCATCAATTTGCCTAACTCGACTGGTTGATTATTTTCGATAGCTGATTTTGCTTGATCTGCTAAGCTGCCTAATTGATGAATATCTTGAGAAGTTTCTACCGGATTGGTTTCCATCAATAACGCTATACTGCCTACTGCATCTCTGGTTTGACCCTTCACACCAGTATCCCCAACCACTAGATAAGCATCAATCAATAATGAAAAAGGAACGAACGGTTTGCCTTTGATGTAGTACAAGGGGCTGTCACCGCTAGTCATTGCGGCATCTAAACCACTGGGATTTCCATGAGCGATCACTTCAGAAATATTGACTAGTTCAAGTAATTGGTCATGTGATAAGGGGCAATCAAAATAATTGTAAAGAGCGCGAACAGTAGCGACAGCCACTGCTGCACTAGATCCCATACCGCGTTCTGCTGGGATCGAACTGGTAATGTGTAACGAAAAATCTTTTGATTCTTGTTTCAAAGCTTTCAAAGTCACCTCAACGACCGTCATTAAGTTAGACAATCGGTCAGGTGCTTCTGACAGCAACCCTGAATGATAGATACAATCTACGGTAACAGGTCCTGTAGATTGTGTAACGGTAGTTTGAATAGTGGCTTTGGGAAAGGGAATAGCTAATGAAGGTTCTCCATAAACCACTGCATGTTCTCCCATTAAAATGATTTTACCTGTAGCTTCTCCAATAGCTTGGTTGTGTGCTGTCTGCATGCATACATACTCCTTAATGTGCTGATTTCATAATTGGTTAGTTGATTAAAGGGACGTCAACAGTTGAACGATATAAGGTGCTGCATATAACGTCATGAACTGAATACCATAATTAACGCCCATTTTATTTAAAGTTCCACTCGTAATTCCAATAAGCAATACGCCGAATATGTTGATCAAACCTGCATCCATATACGAAAGCAATAGAATGAAGGAAATAAACAATCCAAGAATGGCTTCATGCGGAATTTTGTCTAAGACAAAAGTGGAGATTTTTCCGGCATACTTATTAATAATAACATAACTCAAAGCTGTAGCTACTACAGCCCCTAAGACAATAGCGATCGTTTTTTCCCCTGTGGATAAAATATGAAATAAATTGTTTTCCACTGTGTACACAGGAGGAGCATTAAACAGTGCACTTCCGGGCCCTATAGAAGTAGGAGATAAAGGAATGCCTAATGCCACTAAGGGGATAATGATTCCGGAAATATAAGTAGATTGCGATAAAGCACTCATTGTAGTAATGGTAGTAGTCGCTTTTTCCTCAGGATCTTTGATCCGGTTAGAGACAGTTTCACCAAATAGTAAAATCAAGCCAACTGGGCTCAATACAAAGAAAATATTGGAGATGAAAGAAGAAAATGAAGCAGCTTTTAATTCTTTTTTCGATAATATTCTAAATGGATTCAATGTTTTCTCTTTGCCTAAATCTTTTGGAATGACGATGTTTTTGTAACTGTCTGTCAGCATTTTTGAGCGGCTTTCTTTATTCAGCAATTGCAATAAAGAAATGATCAACGGCCCGATGGTGATGCCTAGGAAGAATGAAGTAGTAATATTGGTCCCTTCTGGAACGACTCCAGTGCCCCAGTATAAGTGGCGCAGGCTTTGAAAAAGAATAGCTAACGGAATGATACTGATCAAAGAAAGAACTTTTTGTTTACTGATCAATGATAAGAAAACAGCTCCAATAACAAATAAGAGCGAAGCGTACGGTTGTATCGTTTCTGCAAATGGAATCAACAAATTAGCCAACAAAAAAGAAACAGGGATAGAAATAACTGTTCCAATCAGTGCTCCTGCAGCCATTTTCTTAACGGTAACAGCTGATTTGCCTTGATTTTTTAAATAAATAGCGTGATCAATCATGGGAGCAGATAATACTCCACCAGGTAAACCTACTAAAGCAGTGGGCATTAAATTGGTTAAATTTAACGTAATAAACGCTGCTACAAAGAAAGTTAAGACAATCATTGGGTTAGCGCCTGAAAGAATAAGAGCAAGTGAAATAGGCATTAAAACGGATGTTTCATCGGTACCCGGTATAAATCCAATAAAAGTGTATAACACGACTGCACTTAAAGCAGCCACAAACATTTGAGTGAGCAATAAAAAATCCATTAAGGTATCTCCTAACTAGTGTGATGGTGTTTAGCATCTTTGGAATCAATAATCCGTTTTGGTTTAGTCAATAATCCTGAAATGATAAAGCCGATAACGGCTCCCGCTAAACCGAAAAACAATTGCAACGTACGATTTCCCGAAGGTGCTAAAAAAAAAGTCCCATAGTTGAAATGGCAGAGATAATAATGGAACGAACAAGGTCACGAAGCTCTACAACGTCTCCCCATATTTCAATATATTTTTTTTTATCTTCCATATTTTTCCTCCTATCTGTAAAAAATTTAACTAAATTACTAAAGATTCTATACTTTTCTATTGTATAAGTCATTCCCACCCTTTATAGTACAGGAATTTTAAGATTTACGGTAGTTAAGCTTCGCTTAAAACTCGTTAAGTTTTTTTAAAGTTTTGTCACCAGTGGAAAGGAAAAACTATAAATAAGACGTGATATCTGTTACAATTATGCGAAACTTTCAAAACCAGGAGGCAGGCACACCAATGAACGAAACAGAAACTCATCACCATATCTTACGTGATGAATGGAGCACATTAGGACATGATACATCCATAAAGATGACTTTTGAAGAATTGGATACCATTAGAGGGTTGAATGATCCTATTTCACTGGAAGACGTGAAAGAGATCTATGTGCCGCTAGTCCAATTAATCAATCTGTTTATCCAACAATACGAAAAATTGCAGCAAGAAAAGACCTTTTTTTTAGAACATCGAAAGGAAAACAAACCGTTCGTGATCGGTATTGCAGGTAGTGTGGCGGTAGGGAAAAGTACTACTGCGCGACTGTTGACACGTATGCTGGCAAGTTTGTTTACCGATTTAAACGTTGAAATGATTACAACAGATGGTTTTTTATATCCCAATAAAGTCCTGAAAGAAAGGGGCATTATGAATCGCAAGGGCTTTCCAGAGAGCTACAATATGAAAAAATTGATCAATTTTTTAAGCAAAGTAAAAACTGGCGAAACCGACATTTCTTCTCCAGTCTATTCTCATGAAGTGTATGATATTGTGGAAGGGAAAACAAATATTTTGCACAAACCGGACATCTTGATCGTTGAAGGGATCAATGTCTTGCAATCTCCATCCAATGAACAAATCTACATAAGCGATTTCTTTGATTTTTCCATCTATGTCGATGCCGAGCCAGAACAAATTGAAAAATGGTATTTGGAACGATTTGCCGTTTTGCTGGATACGGCTTTTACGACTCCGGACAATTACTATTATGAGTTGGCTCAAAAAGGCCCAGATGTTGCCTTTGCACATGCACATCAAGTATGGGAAACCATCAACTTGGAAAATCTGAAAAAATACATCCTGCCTACACGAAAAAGAGCCGATCTGATTTTGCATAAGAGTGAACAGCATTACATTGATAAAGTTTTATTGAAAAAATACTAAATACTCTCATTATCGCTTGAAGAGCCTGACTAACGCTATGTTAGAAGGGTTCTTTTTAGTATAAAAAGTGTGAAAACTCAAAAAATGTTATGAAAATGAACTTTTCATTAAAAAAGAGGGGTAATGTCCACTTTTATGTAACAACAAGGTAGCTTTCATGGTACTATGGTAAGAAAAATAAGAAGAGGTGTAGATTTTGACAACTGTAACAGATACAAAAGAATTGGAAAAAATGATCGTTCTTGATTTTGGTAGTCAATACAACCAATTAATCACGCGTCGAATAAGAGAATTTGGTGTGTACTCAGAATTGTTGCCGCATACGACAACAGCTGACGAATTAAAAGGCATGAATGCTAAAGGAATCATCTTCTCAGGTGGACCGATGAGTGTTTATGATGATGGATCTTTCTCAGTAGATCCAGAAATTTTTAATTTAGGTATTCCAATTTTTGGTATTTGTTATGGAATGCAATTGATGACGAAAATGATGGGTGGAGAAGTCAGCCCAAGTACAAACCGTGAGTATGGTAAAGCGGATATCCGTATTGAAGACCGTACGGCACCTCTATTTACAACATTAGACGAAGAAGAAACCGTGTGGATGAGTCATGGAGATTTAGTTACTCAAGCTCCTGAAGGCTTCGTTGTCAGCGCTACAAGCGCGCATTGTCCGATTGCTTCTATGTTCAATGAACAAAAGAACTTCCATGCCGTTCAATTCCATCCAGAAGTTCGTCACTCTGTACACGGAAATGATATGTTAAGAAACTTTACTTTCAATGTCTGTGGATTTGAAGGAAACTGGAGCATCAGCAACTTCATCGACTTAGAAATCGCTAAAATCCGTGAAACAGTAGGAGACAAAAAAGTCTTACTAGGTTTATCGGGCGGGGTTGATTCAAGTGTAGTTGGAGTTCTCCTGCAAAGAGCAATCGGCGACCAATTGACGTGTATCTTTGTAGACCATGGTTTATTGCGTAAAGGCGAGAGCGAACAAGTTATGGAAAGTTTAGTCGGCAAATTCGGCTTGAACATTATCCGTGTCGACGCTAAAGAACGTTTCATGGCTAAATTAAAAGGCGTCAGCGATCCAGAACAAAAACGTAAAATCATCGGAAACGAGTTTGTGTACTTATTTGATGATGAAGCGACAAAACTTGAAGGTGTGGACTTCCTAGCACAAGGAACGTTGTATACAGACATTATCGAGAGTGGTACGGCTACTGCTCAAACGATCAAATCACATCACAACGTAGGTGGACTTCCTGAAGACATGCAATTCGAATTGATTGAACCGTTAAATGCTTTGTTCAAAGATGAGGTTCGTGAATTAGGAATCGAGCTAGGTATGCCTGAAAGCTTAGTATGGCGCCAACCGTTCCCAGGTCCAGGTCTAGGAATTCGTGTCATCGGTGAATTAACAGAAGAAAAATTAGAGATTGTCCGCGATAGCGACTACATCTTAAGAGAAGAAATTGCTAAAGCCGGTCTTGACCGCGATATCTGGCAATACTTCACAGTCCTTCCAGGTTTCCGCAGTGTTGGAGTCATGGGAGACGGCCGTACGTATGACTACACAGTAGGAATCCGTGCTGTAACGTCTATCGACGGAATGACAGCAGACTTTGCACGTATCCCTTGGGACGTCTTGCAAAAGATTTCTGTACGTATTGTAAATGAAGTGAAACACGTTAACCGTATCGTGTATGACGTTACTAGTAAGCCACCAGCTACTGTTGAGTGGGAATAAAGAACGAAAGACCGACTAACCTTTATTTAAAAGGCTTTGTCGGTCTTTTATTTTAGGGTAGAGTACACGAAACGTACACTATTATTTTTTACTTAATGTCTCCAACAAAGTTGTAACCTCGTGTTGCTTGTTGGGATAGAGGTGTGAATAAATTTGAAGTGTAGTGTTTATTTTTTCATGTCCTAAGCGTTCTGCGATTAGTAATGGAGAAAAACCAAGTTCAATCAAAAGAGAAGCATGGGAGTGTCTTAAATCATGAATACGAATTTTCTTCACACTAGAATGCTTACATCCACGCTTCATTTCGTGACCCAAATAGTACTTGGTTACGGTAAATAATCGTTGCTGCGGTTCATAATCATAAAGTTGATTCACATAACTTTCTATTAGTTCAGCTAGATTTTCTGTAATTGTAACGATCCGTTTACTTTTGGCTGTTTTGGGTTCAGATATGATATCTTCACCATTTAATCGAACATAGCTCTTATTGATACTAACTGTCTTAACATCACTCTTTAAATCGAAATCCTTTAAAGTTAAAGCTAAGGCTTCACCTGATCGCATTCCTGTCCAGAATAATAGATTAAATATTACTTCTGATGTTGGTTTATCCTTAACCACGGTGATAAATTGTTCGAATTCGTCAACTGTCCAGAATTGCATTCTATCTGAATGTTTTCTACCCATACTACCACATTTGGCAGCAGGGTTTTCAGATAGATTATAATATTTCATAGCATAATTAAAGATGGCTGATAGTTGATTATGGATAGATTTTAAATAAGTAGGGCTATAGTTATGTTCATCTGAAATCATTTTATTTTGCCAATTTCTAACTGTTTTAACGGTGATGGTATTTAAAGGCATATTGCCAAAATGGGGAAGTATTTTAGTATCGATTAATTGTTGCTTGTTTTCTATCGTAGTTGGTCTTAAACGAGTCT
Organism: Desemzia sp. FAM 23990; assembly: GCF_045528485.1. Lineage (NCBI taxonomy): Bacteria > Bacillati > Bacillota > Bacilli > Lactobacillales > Carnobacteriaceae > Desemzia > Desemzia sp. FAM 23990. The sequence goes on along the minus strand of NZ_JBGQQW010000025.1, from coordinate 7,917 downwards.
TAAAATCTTCATAATAATATTCAATTAGATTAGAAAATAAAATATCAGTATCAGCTTTTACCTTATTTAGAAAATTTCTTTCAAATTCTTTTGCTTCCCGTTGTTTTTTAAATCCTTCTTTTTTCTTTTGTTTAGTATTACCTTGCCAATCTTTATAGTTGAATTTTGTATACCAAGTGCCTTTTACTTCATTTTTATATACCGGCATTAAATCATATCCCTTCTATAATAGTGATATAAACCATATAAGAATATGATATAATTTCATTAGTTAATTGAATCATATTCTTATATGGTTTGCTTCATTTTTAATGGTGTATATACGTTAATACACTGTTTCGATGACACCACACTCAATCTTTGGTAGGGGGAGAGTGTGGAGTCTTTTTTTTTGTTTACATATTAAGTATTTCAGCTTTTTTCTTATCGAATTCATCTTGATTAATGATTCCTAAATCTAGTAGTTCTTTAAACTCTTTCAATTGGTCAGCAGGGGAAGAAGAAATATTATTCGTTACTTCCATCAATGGAACAGCAGGAATCATCTTGTATTTTCTCATCTGCTTTCTATCACATTTAAAGTTGAACGATCTAACTTCTTTAGTTTCTATATTTTGTAATATTAAAATAGCAGTTGATTTGTCTTTGGTTTTATTTTTTCCAGACAGACCTCCAACAATCATCCCTGCAGGTCCAGCTAATCCTAAACCTACAATAGAACGCCCTACAACCTTTTTACCCTTAACTTGAATATCTTCCAGCCATTCGAATTCAATTACGTTGTAGGCTTCCATCTCGTTTATATGCTTAGTTAAGCTACCATGTTGCGAATATCTTAAGTAGGTTCTTCCATCTGAATGAACATGCATTGTCATTACAGATTGATTCGCCTTATTAAGTGAATCTTCTAAAATCTGTATCACATAGGCCGAGGCGCCTTTGGTTAACTCATTGAACTGATTATCAAGATTTTTTTGGTTTTTCTTTTCTTCAAGTTTTTCTTCTTTTGATTTTCCTTTACCGAATAATCCCAAAAAATCATTCCTCCTTTTTCATTTTTCACGTATCATTTTTACCATATCAGAAGTAGCTTGTAACATATTCTTCAACACATCTCGAACTTCATCATTTAATTCCTCCCCGTCAAATTTTAATATTGGATTGTCCTTATTTTCTAATTGTTCCACAAGGAATTCCATCATCAATCTAACATCTGAATTAAAATAACGATCGAATTGTTCATATTGTTTAACCTCAATAGCCAATTTAGAAACGAGCTCACTAGGATCAACTTTTAAAACTTCTGCTATTTTATTAATAGTTTCAAGAGTTGGATTAGCTTGTTCCCCCGTTTCTAATTTACTTATCATGCTAAAACTTAAACCTGTTAATTCGGCCAACTTACGTTGGTTTATTTTTCTTTCTTTTCTAATACGTTTTAAGTTCTCACGAAAAGACATGATGCACCTCCTTTATAAGTAGATAATACCATTTCTAGTGGTACTTTTACAATGAATATATTAATTTATATCATTTTGTCTTGACTAGTACCATTTAAGGTGGTATATTTTATGTGTGTCAAGCAGGTAATCACCATTAACAGTGGTGATCAAAGGAGGGCGAATGAAGTGAATGTTAATCTGAAAATAGCAAGATTGAAGAAGCAACTTACTCAAAAAGAATTGGCAAAGCGAGTAGGCGTGACGAATAAATATTTATCTCAAATTGAAAACGGAGTTTCTAATAATCCAAGTAACAATTTGATGATTAAGCTAGCAAAGGAACTCGATTGCACTGTTCAAGAATTGTTTTTCGAAGAGGTTACGCAATAAGAAACTTAACGAAAGGATGATGTTGATAATGTTTGAGAATCATATTATGTCTGAAAAAAATATCATTCAAATTAATGTAGATGTTTTAGATGCTGCAAGTCTCATAAAACGCAAAAAAGATAATGATGAAAAAAATGGTTTGATGGTGGAAGAAATTAACTTGATAACTTATAGACTAATCTTCCCTGATGGATTCGTTGTCACTAGTTGGGAAAACAGAAATCTAATTCAAGAGATTTGGGAACCAAAAATAAGGAAGGAATGATGACTAATGGAAAACGTACAATACAAAATAGCAACCAAACGTTTTTATGTTGCGGATGATGTTGCTGGGATTTTAGGTATTTCGAAATCAAAAGCATACAAAGTAATTAAAGAATTAAATGAAGAACTTTCCAATAATGGCAAAATAGTTATTGCCGGTAAAATATCCAAGCGTTATTTTGAAGAGAAAGTATATATGTGAAGGAGGTGAATAAATGTTAAGCGCAGCAATCATTATAAGTTTGATTATTGGATGGGTACTTGGATTTATAACCTACTTTGCAGTAAGAACTGGTTATAAGCTATTGATTGAGGTTTTAGAGGAAACACAAAAAGAGCCTTTAGCGGACAGCGACCAACTGCACTAAAGGCTAACGTATAAAAATCACTATGAATAGGGACTTTTCTTGTCTCCTATTATATCACAAAACAATTAAAAGGGAGATTTTAATAATGGAAAAACAAATTGAACAATTAACTAACGATATTTATCAACTACAAGGATTAATGGTTGCAATGGAAGATGCTTGGGAAAATATTACAGCTTCTGATGATCCAATGGTTAAACATTATGCTCGTCCGTTAGGTGCAATAATTCAATTAGCGCAAGAAAAAGCTGAAAACAGCTTCGAAATAGCTTCTCACATTAAATAAAGGTACGTGGTAAAAATTAAATTATGGAAGAGGTGACTATATTTGTTCTACAAAGGTTATATCGAGACTGATGGAAAGAAAGCAATTGAAAAGTTTAAAAATATAAATGAGTTCAAAAACTTTGAACAAGTTCAATCGTTCATGAACTATGCCGGTGTTTTAAATGAAGAGACTATTTTAATTGATATTGATGATTACGAACAATCAGAAATATTGATGGATATTGTAGAGGATAAGCAACTACGTTGTCGCGTTTATGAAACAACGAGAGGGAAACATTTTCTATTCAAAAAAACCAAAGAAATTGAAAGCAATCGAACCGGAACATCATTGGCAATCGGAATTAAAGCAGATATTAAATTGGGTACGCGTACCAGTTATGAAATTTTAAAAGTTGATGGTAAAGATCGTGAAATTATTTATGACATGTTCGAAGATGAAGTACCTGATTCAATTCCCAAATGGTTACATCCAGTTAAAACAGATTTAGATTTCTTCACTATGAATGAAGGTAGTGGACGCAATCAAGCGCTATTCAATTACATTTTGACATTACAAAGTAATGATTTCAGTAAAGAAGAAGCAAGGGAAACGATCCATCTAATCAATGAATATATATTACCAGCAGCACTGGAAGAAAACGAATTGGAAACGATTTTGAGAGATGAAGCCTTTCAAAAGGATTTATTTTTTAAGAAGAATCAATTTTTATTTGACAAGTTTGCGGTGTTTTTAAAGAATAACATGCATGTGAAGCGAATCAGTGACCAACTTCATATATATCATGATGGTATTTATACGCCTAACAGAGCAAGAATTGAAGGGGAAATGGTAAAACATATACCTAGTTTATCAAATGCTAAAAGGAAAGAAGTCCTAAGTTATTTGGACATTATCAGCCCAGAAAGTGAAAAAGTCAGTTCACCAAATTATATTCTTTTTCGTAACGGTGTGTTGAACATTCATACGAGAGAGTTGAGTAACATAAGCCCAGAATTCATCATCACTAATCAAATACCATGGGATTATAACCCGAATGCGTATGACCAGGTCACGGACCAAACATTAAATAAAATGGCTTGCAACGATTCAAATGTACGAAGTCTCCTGGAAGAATTAGCCGGTTATACCTTATATAGAAGAAACGAATTAGGGAAAGCTTTCATTTTAACTGGTGAAAAATCAAATGGTAAATCAACTTTCATTGATGTTTTGAAAAATATGCTAGATGAAAGTAATACCGTTTCATTAGACTTGAACGAATTAGGTGAGCGGTTCAAGACTGCTGAACTTTACGGAAAACTTGCTAATATTGGGGACGATATTGAATCAGATTTCATTAGTAATACTGGAATTTTTAAAAAACTGGTAACAGGTGATAGGTTGAACGCTGAAAGAAAAGGACAAGATCCCTTTGATTTTAATAATTTCGCTAAATTAATTTTTAGTGCAAATAATATACCGAGGCTTGGAGGAGGTAAAGATACAGCAGCAATCGCAAGGCGTTTGGTTATTATTCCTTTTGATGCAAAATTCAGCGCGGGTGATGAAGATTTTGACCCTTACATCAAGGATAAATTAATCAAGCAACCGGCAATGGAATACTTTATCAAGATACAATGGAATACTTTATCAAGATTGCAGTTGAAGGATTAAAACGAGTATTAGATAATAATAAATTTACGACCTCAAAACGTATTGATAAAGAAGTGCAAGAATATGAATTGAGTAATAATCCTTTACTTGGTTTCATTCAGCATTGTGAAGATGAAGAGCTAAATATCGTTCATGAAACCTTAGACGAAGTATATATACATTATGGAATGTTTTGTGATAGTGGGAAATATATGCCGTTATCTAAAAGCGAGTTTTCAAAACAACTTCAAAAGGAATTGAATATAAAAACTATCAGAAAAACAGTAGAAGGAAAAAAACGTCAAGTTTTCATAGCAGATGAAGAGTAATTTGGACAATGCGGACAACGTTAGACATTCTAAAAAATATAAGGGTGTCTAACACAAAATCAATTATATCAACGTTTTTGATGTTTTGGACAGTCTGGACACCCTTAATGTAAGTTCTTAATTAAAAGATAAGATAATATCCTATTCATTACTTATATATACTAAATAATATAAGAATAGGGAAAAGAGTGTCCATCCTGTCCAGTTAACTCAATAAAAGTGTTTTAATCGTTGATACATTAATGTTTTTTAGCCGGACACCGTATTATTTGACTCTGTCCAGTGAAAACAAAAAAAATACACCACTCTCTCCTACCAAAGTTCGAGTGATGTATTTTTACCTAAACAGTGTACTTAATATAAAAAATTAAATAGAAGGAGACGGAAAAAAATGAACGGAAAAGAATTCTTAGATTATTATGATCAGATAGAAGAAATTACAAACATTGAATGGTTAATCACAGATGAATACACTTTAACCAATGGTGAAGATGGGGTGAGTGTTATATTTACGATTGATGGTAAACAATTTATATTGGATTATCCGAACCCAACACTTCCTGTTGAAAAACGAGAAATGAATTACATTTGTATTGTTATGTTGGTGGATAAGTGTATTCGTCAGTTAACGGGTCATAATTCGTTAATAATGACCATACACGGTGAGGGTGTGACATCTGGAAGTACTATTTCATCAACAATCAATTATGCACGCCACCTTTTGAGGGAAAAAAGAGGTGAATAATGTTGGTTTCCATTAATCACGATAATGTTATTGAAGTCATTGGTGAAGATAAATTTAATGAATTATGTGAGAAATATGCTGGTCATACTCTCTATTTTCCAAAGAAACGGAACCCATTTAATACTACTGATGAACGTAATGAGTGGATATTTTGGGCATTTATGACCGGAAAAGGGTATCAATTCATTGCAAATGAAGTAGATTTGCAACGAGATACGGTTATTAGGATCGTAAAAGAGTATACGAAACTAAAAAAAGAATCCTTGAAATGAGGGTTCTTTTTTGTTGCTCGGAAAACGTTTATAAAATCCGAAGAACCTTGTTAAATCAGTATTTATAGTGAGATTGTTGATATAATTAAGGTGTCATAAAGACATCCTTTTCGGTTGAAAGTCATCCTTGGATCAGATGGCTTTCATATCTATTGATTGAATTTGATTTGAAGTGAATGACTTTTTGAAAGTGTGGTGAAAAAATGGCAAAAATGAATAGAGAAGAAATTGCATTAAATCTTTTAACTAGTCGAAGTATTGGTGAAGCTGCAGAAAAATCAAATATTTCAACATCGACATTATATCGGTTAAGACAACAAGTATCCTTTCAAAAAATATTAAATCGGATCAAGGATGAATTGTTTTCCGATACCATGACGAAAGCTCAAGGTTATGCATTAGAATCGCTAGAAGTACTTAGAGATGTTGCTATTGATAAAGAGGCTAATGATTCTTCAAGAGTAAGTGCAGCTAGAACTATCATTGATATTGGTTTAACCGCAAATGAACAAGAGCACATTATTCAAAAACTGGATGATTTAGAAAGAAGGCTAATGGATGATTAAGAGACAAAATCGTAAACAACTAGTGAAAAGATTAGAAGTACTAGATGAACATACACCTAGGAAAACACCTTTCATTGTATTCTTAAATGATTTGGATGATGGAAGTGTTGAAGCCGTTGAACACGTCCGTATAAGTGGAAAAGCGAAAGGTATAAAAATTAGAAAGAAAATTATATCAACTCAAAAAGAATTTGATAGTTATTTGGATAAAATGTTTGCTTATCCCAAATGTGTAGTTATTACTGGAGATGACGATCTTGAAGATTAATATTGTTTGGTAGGAAATAATGGAAGGTTATGGCAAATCAAGGCATAAGAAACGAAATCAAACGATTGAAAGGGCATCTTACCGATAGTTTATAAGAGAATGAATGCAACAAAATGCAACGCAAAAACATAAAGTGTTGCAACATTTACAAAACGGAATTGAATGCGACATAAAAGGAGAAGGAAAATAAAATGACAAATGAAGAAATTTTGGCTTTAGGAGAAGAAGAATTTAAAACTTATATTAGAATCGAAAGAAACAAAGCAATAGATAAAACTTTAAAGATTCAAATGGATGGTTTGAAAAAGAAAAAGAATGATTTGGAAAAATCTGCTGCGACGTTAAACCATGAAGCTAATGATGCTTTGGATACTGCGAATATTGAAATAGCTATCACTAAAGACAATGAAATTAAAGCTTCAGAAAATGAAATTAGTGCCCTGGATAAAGCGATGGAACGGTTACTGGAAAATAATGAAGAGTTAGTCATCATTGATCGTGAACGTTTTGATGAGTTGAAAAAATTAGTAGAAGCTTATTACGCTAGAAAAATTAATACTACTAAAAAAGAATTTAATGAAAAGATAAAATCAATCATTCCAGTGAAAAATGAAGGAGATAGATTACTAAAGGAAAGAGCGAGCCTACTAACAGGTTTCACAAGTATTTCAGGGCAAGGAAACGTTTTTTCAAATCAAATGTTGAGCGTAGATAAAAGTAACGCGTTGAGTATTTTATTGAGTAAATAATATGGATGATTACGTTAATGAACAGTTCAAGAAGATAAGTTTAGTTCAGCAATATCGTAATAAAGAATTAAAAGAAGCTGTATACCCAACAAAGGTGCGTTTAAATAGATGGTATGAATCGAAGACAGAAGAAGAAATTCAAGAAGCGATTACTACCATCAATCAAAACTATGATGTAGTGACAAACGCAATTTATGTGGATTTAAATAAAGATCTGGAATCAAAAGGATTACAGACTTATAAAAAAGGAGAATGATGAAAATGGGTAAACTTGTAGAAACTTTAAAGAATAATATTGAGGTGTATCAAGCTTTTATTGAAAAATTAAATGCTGATTCAACTGTAGCAATAAATAACATGGTTGAATCAGGCAATATTTATACGGATGAAGGTTTTGTTCAAGTATTGAGTAGTCAATTAGAAGGATTAAAAAATGAGTTTTTAGCACAGGCAGAAAGACTAAATTTTAAAACAAATCACTAGTGTTGCATAAATATAGTCAGAATATTCTGAATTATTATTTTCTTGAAAAAAGTAAAAAAAATCGAATGCTTACGCAAAGGATGACTATTTCCAGAAAATTTTGCTTATTTAGCTGATTCC
>NZ_JBGQQW010000024.1:0-57866 GCF_045528485.1 Desemzia sp. FAM 23990 | reverse complement strand
CAGTTGGTGCAAAGAATGGGACGATTCCATTATATGCCTCTCATTCATCGGCAATAGGACAATTAATCAAAAGTTTTCGTTAATTCCTGTCTTTTGGGAGAAGGTTCCTGGTTTTAGGAACGTTCTTTCAAAAGATGGGCCAGTAAGCGGCGGAGCCGTGCGGTAGCTGACAAGTGTACAAAAGTAGAGTGCCTAAACTAGCACAGTAATGGGACGCCCGAGAAAAACTTGACACATACTTCTTACCAACACTATTTGACAAAGAACCTTCTTTATTCTATAATTTAGTTGATTAACACATATGGACATAAGGAAAATAAGCTTTTGTTTTTATCCCATTAGGAAGGAGGCCTGAGTATTTTGAATGTTCCTTAATGGTTAATAAGTTACTAACTCTTTGCGTAATCACGAACAATTTGTCATAAGAATAATTATAGAGAAGTAAAATTAGAACGAACAGTAATTATCTATAATAAAAGGAGAATGAAAATGATTTTGCCAATTTTTAAATTGCTTTCTTGGATTGTTTTTCCTTTCTTTGCTTATTTTGTTTTAAAAAGATTATCTGAGATTCGAGATATATTAATTAAAATGTATGAGAAAAATGAAGGAAATGAAAATCATCTTTAAAAAAGTGATAACTTTTATTTTGGGGTGCTTTTTTTATGTTGAGAAGAGAGAATTACTACGTACTTTCTTTCTACTTAATAAACCAAGATAAATGTACCAATAGTAAACAAGTTTCCACGATTAACTCAAATTATACCAATGACATCTATTAAGAATTCATAACTAATAAACTTTAGTAAAGAATCATGCTCTTCTTTATAAATAAATTATGCTTTTCAAAATCATTGCACTCGGAAATGAAAGCGTGTTCAAAAAAGGAAGAGCCCTTAGTTCAATATTAATTATTCCTACTCGCTAATTATGCCTCCCAGACTTTTATAAGAATTTATTAGATTTTAATAGTGTGATTACTTCATAAAAGCTTTCTCCTAAAGAGATGAACCTCATTATTATGAGAGTCATACAAAAATGCTAGTGGTCGTTAAAAAAAACTAATGAAAAAGGAGATATCAGTAATGAAAACAAAGTTAAAGTTAATTATTATTTCATTTTTTTCTATAGTCACGATGAGTCTCACGCCAATACCAGTCATGGGCGCAGAGATTGATTCTCCAGAACTGTCTCAAGAATTAGTGGGGACAGAAGAATTCGATATTAGAGACGACTTTTATTCAGAAGTTATCGAAACAGAAAAAGGAACATTAACCATTACAGTTGAAGATACAGAAGATCAATTAATAGCCCCTTTTGCTACGTGGCCAAATGGATCGTATAGCAAAAAAGTCAGTGCTAACTTTACGGGTACGCAAGGAGCAAGCTGGTTTGGAACAATGACTGCAACATTTAGAGTAAACCTTAGTCCCTATAATGCTAATATTCTTGGGGTATCAAATGGAGAATTTAATGCATCGGTAATTAGTCCAACTGGAGAAAAGTATTATGAAGTACTTACTCCACATGTAACCGGAAATAGTCGGTACGCTGAAGCAAGATACCGTGAAAAATATAACATTGCGGGGTTTGGCCAACATGATATGTGCTTGTATCTTCAATTAAGAGGAGATGGACATGCTAGAGCATTCATGCGAGGGATTTGGTAATTAATCCAATAAAGCCTCATATTCGTTAGTTGTCATAATCAATTTAGAAAATTACAAAGTAATATATGAATTTCATTCTATAGAAGGTTCATCATCTCTTAAGGAGAGACTTTTTTATGTATTAAATAATCGCAATCACTTTAATGAAACAAACATAGTAAGCTATATGTTCATCACTTGTAAATTGATGAATTGTCATAAAAATCTATCGTATTATCTAGAAAGAAATTTTGGTAAATACTTTTGCGTCTTTATCCCTAATCTCTTTGAAGAATAATAAGTATATAACTTCTTTTTAGCCTATACCATTAAGAAGTGATTAGTGATTCGAACAAGCGTTTCATTCAGTGCTCTACTTAACAACTCTGGCTACCAAGGGAACGGAATTTTGTACTTAATTTCACTAGTGTTGCATTAAAATTTTATTGTTTCCATGGCATAAGAAAACCTCGAGCTCACGCTCGAGGTTTTCTTATGTAACCGCTTTATCTTTTGGGTTATTGGGTCTATCTGAAGGAGAAGTAAAGGCTGCCTCAAATCCTATCGAAAACGTCAACACTCATACTTTGATACACTTAATCCTGTTGCACCACAAGTAGTATTTAATTATGGACATACTTACGTTGCAACAAGTAACCCATGGCCTATGGCTCGGGTAATTTCAAAATAATAACTAATAAGTTTCATCAATAAAAAGAGAGTTGGTTGGTTTATGAGAAAGCCACATATTGCTTTTATTTTATTATTCTTTCTATTACTTCAACATTTCACTTCAATTTTTATTCTTAGATATCAAGTGCTATTCGAAGCAGAAAAAGCAGAACATGAAGAAATTGTCTTTCAGTCGTGGAACGCAGCAACAAGTGGAAATAGAATTATTTCCGAGTTGGATAATTGGTATAACGAAGAGGAATTCTCCATGCTTTTCTTTCCATATTTTGATGACCGTATAGGAGTGTATGGTAAATTAGAAGCTGATTATCTTGTTGATGAAAAAATATCAGATGAGGCTCTGCAACAATTTAATCGAGGATTTGAAGAGGGCGTACCAAGCGTATTGGTAGAGAAAAACTCTGATTGGGTTTACCGTATTAATAATGAAAACAGTACACTAACTATTAATAATGAAGTATTTAATGTTGTTGGCCTTTTTGAAACGACTATAGAAGATTCTTCGCAGCAAGTTGATTCAGAAGTCAATCTCATTCACACGTTTACTCCATTAAATCTGTCAGCTGGTGAATACGAAGTATATGGAGTGGATCAAGAAAGTATTGGTCCACTATTTAGTGAATTTGTGGCGCAAGGGAATGAAATTGCAATAAATGCTGAACTAGATAAACAATCTAGTTTATTTTTCAATCTTATAAACGATAGCTTCTTACAGCCAATGTTAATCATCTTAGGTATTGCTTTTTTCAATTTATTTATTATTCTATTTCACTAGTGTTGCATAAAACTATATCCTTACCGAATTTCAGTATTGTTAATTGAATCACAAGACGTTTTCGTTTAATATTAAAAAAAAGTCAAATGCTGGCACAGAGGCTGCTGAAAAACTAGCAGTCTAAAATTATCATGTACAAACACAAAAAAATAATCAGTGATTTCTGAATTTTTACGTAAACGTAAACAGTTATCACTGATTATTTTTGTCTATTTTCTTCATTTTTTCTTGTTTTTTCTTCTTTCAGCTTTATAATTCGCTTCATATTCACTACAAAGAGCGTGGTGGCCCCTTGTAATTTCATGCCAAATAAACCGGTTAAATGCGCTTTTTTATAACCGTGTCTATTTTTTAATTCATTATTTTTTGCCTCTATTTTATATCTGTTTTTTGAACGTTCTTTAAAATAGTCGCTTTCTTCAAAGGCTAATTGTTGTGTATGTTCTCTATTTTTTATAGTGACAGAGTATGTTTTTGTTTTAGTGTTGTTATAGCAAGTATCTTTTAATGGGCATTGTTTACATTTTTCGACATCAAAGATAAAAAAACACTTTAATTATTCTACAAAATATATCAATTCCATAAAAGGAGAAATGAACAACCAAATAAATAAATTGGAGTTTAAATCAATTCAAAATCTCATTAAAATTTCTAATGAGAAAAATGTATCAGATCAAACGCGGTTTTCTAAGCAAATTCATAAGTTTCCATAACGCGAAACCTAAATGTACGTTGACTTGGAATCGAAACTATAGTTATATTAAATTATATTTTGTTTGTCCTTTGAGAATTAAATAGTTTACAAGTTTATAGTTCTTGTTAAAAAAACTTAGTCGGTCGGCTTCCCATTGCAAAATGCATAGATCAGCCTACGGACTATTGCTAATAGAAATTAGCTGCTACGCTGTGATAAGTATATCGTCAAGTTGCAACTTGATAAGATCAGCTATGCTCATGCAATGACATTATCAAAAAAAAATTGATAACGGAGCGCGAGTGTGAGACGCCATGATTTTTAATTAAGAATAAATTAATTAGAAGAGCGGATGAAGAGAGCTTTTATATTGAATGGGATTGATTTGTTTCTTATTTTTTTAGTTTACATAATATATATTATACAAAGTAGTTGACAGAGATAATAACTGGTTAAAACTTAAAAATTATCCTCTTTTATCCTGTTTTCTTTCTCTTGAGCTGTTTTTTGATTCCAACTTAAGAAAATTTTTTTTTTTCTTTATTATAGTTCGATTCACTTGTTGACTGAACTTTATCTCACTGATTGTTTTTGTTTGAGTTCTTAGAAATTTATCTTTCAACTCATTACAGGTTGTAACTATTTACTTCAAATAGTTATGATTTCATTTTGCTGTACTAAAAACTCTTTTAATCCATATATTAGTTTCTCAGCACGTTTCTAAGCTCATTTCAGTTTAGTTTGCTGCCGTCTGTCCGTAAATGTTTTTTAACGACAAACATCCTGATGACTGATTTTTTATCAGCCTTCAGGATGTTTGATTGATTTACAGCTTATTTAGTTAAAGCTTCTGTTAATTGTGGAACCACTTGTTTCTTACGTGATACGACACCTTTTAAGACTGCTTTGTTGTTTTCTAGTTTTACGTTAAAGGCTTCTTCAACAGCTGCAATCGGATTACCGATAGCCAAAACCACTGAATCACTATCTAAGATATTTGTGACAACTAAAATGAATAAATCGAAACCGTTATTTAAATTGGCTTGTTGGATAGCTTCTTCTAATTGAGCTTGTTTAGAAAAGACATCTTCTACATCAACCACATTGATTTGTGCAATACGGACGTTTTTGTCGCCCATTGGGAAACTTTTTGCATCCATATCAATCAATTCTTCAGCCTTTTTGTCGCTCATGTTTGTTCCAGCTTTCAACATGTCTAAACCATATACATCTAAATCGACTTCAGCAATAGCTGCAAGTTCTTTTGCTGCTGCCTCATCTTCAGCTGTAGACGTTGGTGATTTAAACAATAATGTATCTGAAACAATGGCTGACAACATTAAACCAGCGATGTTTTTAGGAATGGTTACGCTGTTTTCTTTAAAGATTTTCAATACAATCGTTGCTGTACAACCAACTGGTTCTGCACGGTAGTACAAAGGATTTGCTGTATCAATATTTGCGATACGGTGATGGTCTACAACAGATGCGATTTCAACGTCTTGAATATCTGAAACACTTTGTTGTGCTTCATTATGATCCACTAAGTAAACCGTGTTGGTTTCATTTGCTGCTGTTTCAATGACGCGTGGTGCTTTCATACCAAAGTATTTTAATGCGTATGCAGTCTCTTCCCCTATTTCTCCTAAAGCTACCGCTTCTGTATCTTTTCCTAATTCATTTTGCAAGTAAGAAAATGAGATAGCTGATGCAATAGCATCTGTATCTGGGTTTTGATGTCCAAAAACTAAAATTTTGCTCATTTGTCATGACACTCCTTTATTTTGATTCACATCTTTTATAGTAGAACAAATTAGCTTTTTAGTCTAGAGGCATAGTCTTTTTCTTCTAAAAATTTGTCAAAATAGGTGAAAAATTGATTCACACGATCGAGTGTTCTTTTCTCTTTTTGATACACAAATGCCAGTGTATATGTAATAGGTGGATCAAATGGCAGCATCTGTTGATCGTTTTCTAAAGGATGAGCATCAATATACGATTTAGGTAATGCAGAGAGAGAATTGGTTTTTTGACTAAATAACTGTAGTTGTCTTGGCGTTGAAAAATAGCCCGAAACTAAAGGCAAATCAAGATTATGTTGGACAAATTTAAACCTTAAAATATCATTGACATAAAAATTCCGTGGATAAAAAACCCATTTATGATTAGTCGTTTCGTTTAAACGAACGGAGACACGATCTTTTAACTCAGCACTCTGATGCAGTAGAAATAATTCTTCAGCTACTATGATTTTGGATGAATAATGAGTCCAATTTTTTATCGTGTCTTCCGGCAAACACAAAATAGCGAAATCGATTTGATTCTTTTCTAATTGGTGCCAGATTTCTTCTCTGGACAACAAATACAACGATACTTTGCAAGTAGGAAAGGTTCCATAATAAGACGCTATAAAGTCCATAAAGACTCCATCTTCTATCGATGACAGTAAACCTATTTTTAAGTGGCCGTTTTTTTCATTTTCTAAGTATTCTATGTCTTCAATGGCGTTTTTAAAGGTCGTTTGAACCGATTGTGTGGCTCTGACCATAACTCGCCCAGCATCCGTTAACCGCATCTCTCTGCCTTTGAAATAAAATAAAGGAACACCTAATGCTCTTTCAAATTTTTTGATTCTTTGCGTTAAAGCGGGTTGTGAGATACCCAACTTTTGTGCAGCATATGTATAGTTCATGGTTTCAGTTAATTGAATAAAATAATCCAATGTTTTTCCTGAAAACACACTCTGGTCTTTTAAATTCATTCTGATTCCCTTCCTCTTTAACCTTTCCCCTACCTTCATCATAAGCAAACAACTAAAAAAGAGCAATCTTAAATTGCTCTTTTAATAGAATATTTATTCACTTATTGAACAAATTGGTACAATTTATAATCTTCGATATGCAATAATCGATTGGCGTTATCGATTCTGTCTTGTGTAGGCGGCTCAATCCCTTGCAATTTATAAGGAATGTTCAACGCTGCATATTTATAAAGTCCTAGTTTATGGTAAGGGAGAATCTCCACTTTCACGACATTTTTCAGTTTTTTTATAAATTGGTCTAGTCGAATAAGATCTTCGTCAAAGTCCGAACGTTCCGGAACCAATACATGTCTGATCCACACAGGTTTCCCTATATCAGATAAATAACGTGCCATATTTAGGATATTTTCGTTAGAATGCATCGTTAACTGCTTGTGCTTTTCTGCATCAATGTGCTTAATATCAAACAATAACAAGTCTGTATAGGACATCAATTCCTCAAAACGACTAAAAAAAGGTTCATCCCGTGTAAAGGGCTGGCCACAAGTATCCAATGTCGTATGGACCCCTTCTGCTTTGGCTTTTTTGAAATACTCAATCAAAAAATCAATATGCAGCAACGGTTCACCACCACTGACGGTAACCCCGCCTTTTGACCCCCAATAGTCACGGTATTGCAATGCTTCCTCCAATAATTCATCGGCAGTATAAGGCGTCCCTCCACCCATGTTCCACGTATCCGGATTATGACAAAATTCGCACCTCATGCGACATCCTTGCATGAACGTGACAAAACGTATACCAGGACCATCAACTGAACCAAAACTTTCTGTTGAATGCACATATCCGATGACAGGTTCATTACTCATTGTGTTTTACTCCTTTTTATAAAAGGGCTAAGAAGACATTCTTCCTAACCCTTCCTTTTACTTAAATTAGTTATGACAGCAATCGTAGTTTAATGATTTTCTTGCTTACATGCTGGCATGCATTGTACGATTGATAACATCCATTTGTTGTTCGCGTGTTAATTTGATGAAGTTTACAGCGTATCCTGATACCCGGATCGTTAATTGAGGGTAGTTCTCAGGATGATCCATAGCATCAACCAACGTTTCACGATTAAAGACGTTTACGTTCAAATGATGTCCGCCTTTAGATACGTATCCGTCTAACATACTAGCTAAGTTTTCTTGTTGTACGTCATCTTCTTTACCTAATGCTTTTGGAATGATAGAGAATGTATTTGAGATACCGTCTAACGAATATTTGTACGGGATTTTAGCTACTGATGTCAAACTAGCCAATGCTCCATGAGTATCTCTGCCGTGCATTGGGTTAGCTCCTGGTGCAAAAGGTTCTCCTGAACGACGTCCATCAGGTGTATTGCCCGTCTTCTTACCGTACACGACATTTGAGGTAATGGTCAAAATAGAAGTCGTATGTGTAGCTCCACGATAAGCAGGATGTTTTTTTACTTTGCCCATGAACGTTTTTAATAACCAGATCCCGATTTCATCAGCGCGGTCGTCATTGTTTCCGTATTTAGGGTAATCGCCTTCGATTTCGTAATCCACTACTAAACCATCTTCATCACGAATGGTTTTAACTTTAGCGTATTTGATAGCAGATAATGAGTCTATGGCTACAGAAAATCCAGCAATACCCGTTGCCATTGTTCTAAGGATATCGCTATCATGCAACGCCATTTCGATGCGTTCATAAGAATATTTGTCGTGCATGTAATGAATGATGTTCAATGTATTCAAATACAGCCCTGCGATCCATTCCATCATTGTATCGTATTTTTCCATAACTTCATCATAATCCAAATATTCAGAAGCAATCGGTTGATACTTAGGTCCAATTTGTTGTTTAGATTTTTCATCTACCCCGCCATTAATCGCATACAATAACGTTTTAGCCAAGTTGGCGCGAGCTCCGAAGAATTGCATTTGTTTTCCGATACGCATAGCAGATACACAGCAAGCGATCCCGTAATCATCGCCCCATTCCACACGCATGATGTCGTCATTCTCATATTGAACAGCACTGGAAGCAATAGACACTTTGGCACAGAATTTTTTGAAATTCTCCGGCAACTGTTTAGACCATAGGATAGTCAAGTTTGGTTCTGGAGCTGGTCCCAGATTAGACAAAGTATGTAAGAACCGATAGCTGTTTTTAGTCACCATATGACGGCCATCAATCCCCACACCCGCGATAGCTTCCGTTACCCAAGTAGGATCACCTGAAAATAAGTCGTTATAATCCGGTGTACGAGAGAATTTTACTAAACGCAATTTCATCACAAAGTGATCTACGATTTCTTGCGCTTCTGCTTCAGTTAAAGTACCAGCTTTTAGATCACGCTCCATGTAAATATCTAAGAAAGTTGATGTACGTCCTAATGACATTGCAGCACCATTTTGTTCTTTGACGGCTGCTAAATAACCCAAGTACAACCATTGAAAAGCTTCTTTCGCTGTAGCAGCAGGTTGAGAGAGATCAAAACCATAGATATGTCCTAATTCTTTCAATTCGCCCAAAGCCCGAATCTGTTCATTGATCTCTTCACGGTCACGTATGATGTCATCACTCATTGTACCGTAACCCTTAGTGTCTAGATCTGCTTTCTTTTCTTTAATCAAATAATCTACGCCATATAGCGCTACACGACGATAATCCCCAATGATCCGTCCACGTCCATATGCATCTGGCAAACCAGTGATGACTCCGCTGCGACGAGCAGCACGAATCTCAGGTGTATAGGCATCAAAAACACCTTGGTTATGAGTTTTACGGTAATCACGAAAAATGTGAGAAACTTCTGGGTCTATTTCGTAGCCATAAGATTCTGCAGACTGTTCACTCATACGTATACCGCCAAATGGTTGTAAACTGCGTTTGAAAGGTTTTTCTGTTTGGAATCCCGCAATTTGTTCCAATTCTTTATTTAAGTAACCAGCAGCATGAGATGTAATGGTAGAAACAACTTTTGTATCCATATCCAATACTCCGCCTGCTTGTTGTTCTTGACGGTTTAAATCCATGACTTGATCCCAAAGGGCAGTAGTCGCTTCTGTTGCGCCCTCTAAAAATTCATCTGTGCCATCGTACGGATGATAATTTTGTTGGATAAAATCCCTTACATTTACTTCTTCTTTCCAAACCTTACCTTTAAACCCTTTCCATTGTTCCATTTCCTTACCTCCGTATATCTAATGTGAGTCGTTTTAGTCTAACAAACTTTTTTACACGCTCATTATATCACATAAATAAAAAATATCCAATTCTTATATAGAACTTTTTTAACAATATCTTGTCTCCTCCCGCTGAGACTTACTCATTTTATACTTTAAAATAAGCTTTTAAAATTTGTGAAAAAGGTATAAAAAATCAAAAATAGTCAAGTTTTTAAAATCACATAAAACTCTTTATCTACAAAAAAACCAGTATCATCGCTCAGGATGATACTGGAGAACCATTGCTTATCATTGCAGATAGTTATTTCCCTGCTTTTATAAGCGTTTTGTTTTGAATCAGAAAAATAGCCAGTATACTAATCAAAATACCAGTCCCTACCAAGATCCATTCTATTTTCAGCATATCGGCAAGTGGGCCGAACACAAGCATCCCTAATGGCATCATAGAAGTAGATATCATACTCATAATACCAAATACTCGCCCTAAATAATTTTCTGTCACTTTTTCCTGTAACATGACAGTCGCAGGTGTATTGAAAACAGGAAGTGCAACTCCAAATACACCAAACGAGAAAAGATAGTACCAAAAATTCGGCAGTACACCGAGAGCAATCGTACAAAGTCCCATTACCATACTGGCGGAAGCAATTGTAATAATTTTATTCTTAAACCCGCCCCAAACAGCAATGAGGGCTCCTCCTGCTATCATACCAATGGAAAACGCAATTTCAATCACCGATAACCGCCAAAGTTCTTCTCCATAGGTACGTGTTACTTGCAACGGAGTCAAAAATGAAGCTGGTGCAATCAACAAGAATAAGACAGACATGAAAAAGAAGAAAACTTTTAAATAGTCATGATGCTGGATATAGCTGATTCCTTGCATAAAATCAGTAAAATAGCTATTCATTTCCTCTGCTGCCGCTTTGTAGTGAGTTGGTACTTTTAAAATCAATAAGACAGCAATAGCTAATGCTGCGGTAACTACATCAATCATGAAAATCATTTCCATCGTCGCAATATCTAACAAAGCGGCACTAACTACTGGCGAAATAAACATGACCATCGCTTGGATAGTACCATTGATTCCATTAATTTTCGTTAGCATTTCTTCGGGAACAATCTGTGGTAAAATCGCACCGATTGCTGGCGTTTGAATTCCAGCACCAAAAGCGCGAATAGCGGCCATCAAGTAAAGCAACCAGATGGAACCAGACCCTAGAAAGAAAAGAATGGCAAGAATCAACGTCGCAAATGCAATCAACCCGTCTGATAACATGATGAGTACTTTTCGGTTATAGCGGTCTGCCCATACTCCTGCAACTGGGGACAATAGAAATGTTGGAATAAAACCACAAATAATATACAGTGTCATCATTGTTCCGGAGTCTGTTGTTAAGGTGACATGCCACAACATGGCATACTGAACAAGAGACGAACCAAACAATGTAATCGTTTGGCTGCTTAGAAAGAGAGTAATATTCCTTAACCAGTTCGTCGGATGCTGCTGTCGGTGTGCATTCATTTTTTCAACCCATTTCTCTTCTAAACACTGTTGTTTCGCGAAATAATATTAGCAATATCCTTCTCGAAAAGCATTTAATCAATTAATTACTTCTGTATGGAAACAACGTACCATATGCTCGATCATAGTCTCTCCAAGATCCGTAAATGTCGCTACCCCTCGTCTATGAAGGGCAGTTTTGAACCCTTCCGCATCAGCTCCTGCCACAGTTAGAAAATCGCAAATATCTGTTGTTACACCTACTACATGGATTTTACCTACTCCTGAGGTTCTCAATGTATCCGCTAGACCAGTTTGGAAAAAAGCATTATAGTTGGTTTTTGGTTGATAGAGAAGATTTTCATGGCCTTGATGTTTCTGAAACCAATCGTTTAATTCTCCGTATAAGAGCTGCCCATTCGTTCCTACAACATTATGAGGCGGCCATAATTCAAAATGTGGGTCATCTGGTTGATGGGCATCCATTGCAACGACAACTGTATGACCACCTGCTAAAAATTCAGTGGCTAGTTCCTGGATATAGGGGCTGATTTCCTGTGCAGGTCTCCCCACTGTTAAAGTTCCATTATCAGCAACAAAATCATTACTCATGTCAACGATTAATAAAGCTTCTTTTGGCATGTAAATCCCTCCTAAAATTTTGACAATGATTTGAATTAAAGAATAAAAAAGCTCACATTTGTGTTCATTCATTTTACTAAATTGAAAGCCTGATTACAATTTATCTAATGCTTATTCACTTCCATTTCAAGTACAAAAAAACCAAGCCCGTAATACAGCTTGGTTTAAATGACTCTCTAGTTTGTTGGTTCGTCTTCTTTAAGGTACACAATATTATTTTCTTTAATCGCTTTTGGCTCGCCATCAGCAACTTGATCCAAGATAAAGGAACCATTGCTGTATCGATCACTGACTACATAATTTTCAGGTTTCATCTCGATCAATTTGTCTTTCGTCGTGACAATCGAATACAGTTCATTGTCTTCTCCTGTTACTTTTGTCAACAACGCAATCCGATGTGGGTTTTTTTTCAGTTCTCTAAAGACCATTAATCCACGTTTCGCTCTTCCTAGAACAGAAAAGTCTGCCAGATCCATTTTCTTAACGGCTCCTCTTTGAGAAATGACCATAACGTCCGTCTTCGGCGCCTCTACGTCCATCAATACGCCGTCAACAACATAATCTGTCTCTTTCAAATTGATTGAACGTACACCAGTAGCTTTTGCTCCTATGACAGGAACTTCACTCAGCGAATAACGCAATCCAAAACCAAGATGGGTTACCAAAAAGACGTCATGCATCAATGCATTTTCGGTTATTTCAACATTGACCACACGATCGGTCTCTGTTTTCAACTTCATTGCTTTAGTCGATTTCGTCTTATAACTTCTCCATGGTTTAAACACATTCGCTTCTACTTGTTTGATATACCCTTCTTTTGACATCAACGTAAAAGTTGGTCCAGCAACAAAATCATTGAAGCCAAAAACTTTCAAGACCTTTTCATCCGGCTCTAAACTAATGTATTGAGATAGATGGTCTCCCATTTCTTTCCATTTTAAATCGCTTAGTTCATGTACGGACCGGTAAATGACATTACCTTTGGTCGTGAAAATCAAGAGGTGTTCCAATGTAGTCAATTTGTCTATAAAGATCGGGTAGTCTCCTTCTTTCATTCCCACATCTTCCGCAGGTGAAGCTGTATAAGAACGCAGGCTGGTTCGTTTGATATATCCTTCATTAGTGACGACCACTACAACGTCTTCTTCTGGAATCAACACTTCTTTATTGATTTTCAATTCTTCAATTTTATCTTCCAGTTGAGTCAAGCGCGGTGTAGCATATTTCTTTTTGATCTCTCTCAATTCTGCCTTGATCACACGTTTCATTTCGGCAGGGCTGTTTAAGATTTTTTGGTAGCTTTCAATAGCTTGATGCAGTTCTTTGGCTTCTTTTTCTAGCGCCGTAACGTCTGTATTGGACAAGCGGTACAACTGTAAGGAGACAATAGCTTCCGCTTGGATCTCCGTAAACCCGAATTGAGCCATGATGTTTTCTTTAGCATTCTTTTTATCGGTACTCTTACGAATCGTCGCGATCAATTGATCCATGATAGAAACAGCTTTGATCAATCCAGTCACAATGTGTTGTCGATGTTCTGCTTTACGCAATGTGTAATGCGTCCGTTTAGTGATGACTTCTTCTTTATGTTCCAAATAAGCTCCCAACATGCGAGCAATGCCCACCTGCATAGGACGTTTATTGTCGATAGCCACCATATTGAAGTTGTAATTGACCTGCAAGTCGGTATTTTTCAATAAATACGTTAAAATACCTTCCGCATTGGCTTCTTTTCTCAACTCAACAACGATACGAAGTCCTTCTCTATCTGTTTCATCCCGTACTTCGGCTATGCCTTCAATCCGTTTGTTCAGACGAATCTCGTCCATTTTACGGACCAAGTTAGCCTTGTTCACTTCATAAGGGATTTCCGAAATGGTAATTTGCTGTTTACCACCGCGCAGTTCCTCAATCTCCGTTTTTGAACGGACGATTATTTTACCTTTGCCCGTTTCGTAAGCTTTTCGAATACCGTCGATCCCTTGAATGATGCCTCCTGTTGGAAAATCTGGAGCTTTGATGTAATCCATCAATTTTTCGGTGGTGGCATTTGGATGATCCACATAATAGATAGTGGCATCAATGACTTCGCTAAGGTTATGCGGCGGGATATCCGTTGCATAACCTGCAGAAATACCTGTCGCCCCATTGACCAATAAATTAGGGTAACGAGCAGGCAGTACAGTTGGTTCCTCTGTAGTATCGTCAAAGTTCAGCATAAACTCTACGGTGTCTTTATCAATGTCCCGTAATAATTCATCCGAAATAGAAGACAAGCGTGCTTCCGTATACCGCATAGCCGCTGGAGGGTCTCCGTCCATACTACCGTTATTCCCGTGCATCTCGATCAGCACTTGACGTTGCTTCCAATCTTGACTCAAACGTACCATCGCTTCGTATACACTGGAGTCCCCATGAGGGTGGTAATTCCCGATAACGTTACCCACTGTTTTAGCAGATTTCCGAAAACCTTTTTCAGAAGTATTTCCTTCCACATTCATGGAAAAAAGAATCCGTCTTTGGACGGGTTTTAAGCCGTCACGGATATCCGGCAAGGCACGTTCTTGAATAATGTATTTGGAATACCGTCCAAAGCGATCTCCCATGACTTCTTCTAATGTAAGCTCTTGAACCTCGTTTTTATTCTCCATCTAGCGCACTTCCTTCGTTCTCTGATTCATTGTCGTTCATGATTTGTGAATTTTCCAAAATACTTCCGCCTTCTTCAAGAGAAAATTCTACATGGGATTCGATCCATTTTCTTCTTGGTTCCACTTTATTGCCCATTAATACGGAAACCCGTTTTTCAGCTTGAGCCACGTCATCAATGCGCACCCGAATCAAGGTTCTGGTTTCTGGGTTCATTGTGGTGTCCCATAGTTGGTCCGCATTCATTTCCCCTAACCCTTTGTACCGTTGCAAGACATAATTTTTCCCAAAGTCTTTCGTTACGTCGACCAATTCATCATCTGTCCAAGCATAAGCGACTTTTTCTTTTTTGCCGAACCCTTTGGATAACTTATACAATGGAGGCAATGCCAAGTAAACTTTTCCAGCTTCGATTAATGGTTTCATGTAACGGTAGAAGAACGTCAACAGCAATACTTGGATGTGCGCTCCATCCGTATCCGCATCGGTCATGATAATGACTTTATCGTAATTGCAGTCCTCAATATCAAATTCTGGACCTACTCCAGCACCAATCGTATAGATCATCGTGTTGATCTCTTCATTTTTCAGAATATCTTGAATGCTGGCTCTTTCAGTGTTGACGACTTTTCCGCGCAAGGGCAGAATAGCTTGGAATTTACGATCTCGACCTTGTTTCGCTGAACCGCCAGCCGAATCTCCCTCCACCAAATACAATTCGTTTTTCTTCGCATTTTTACCTTGTGCCGGTGTCAATTTACCAGAAAGCAAGCCGTCATTCTTTTTGCGTTTTTTCCCTGTTCTGGAATCGTCACGCGCTTTACGAGCAGCATCACGCGCTTCTCTAGCTCTGATCGCTTTACGAACGAGCTGTTGGCTTAATTCGCCGTTCTCTGTGAGGTAATAGTTCATTTGGTCACTGATGACTGAATCGATTGCTGAACGGGCTTGAGGGGTTCCTAATTTGCTTTTAGTCTGCCCTTCGAACTGCAACAGGTCTTCAGGGATCCGAACCGAGATAACAGCAGCTAATCCTTCACGAACATCACTGCCTTCAAGATTTTTGTCTTTTTCTTTCAACAGATTCACTTTACGGGCGTATTCATTAAAGGTTTTGGTCAAAGAAGTTTTCATTCCAGCTTCATGAGTACCGCCGTCTTTTGTCCGTACGTTGTTAACGAATGATAAGATGTTTTCTGAGTAGCCATCGTTGTACTGGAAAGAAAACTCGACTTCGATACCATTGCTGTCCCCAGCAAAATACGCTACAGGTGTTAATGTATCTTTGTCTTCATTTAAATAATCCACAAACTCTTTGATGCCTTCTTCATAATGGAAAACATCTGATTGATCATTGCGTTCGTCGATCAATTCAATGCGGACATTTTTCAGTAGAAAGGCCGATTCTCTTAAGCGCTCAGACAAAACATCGTAAGAAAAAGTCGTCGTAGAAAAAATAGACGGATCCGGTTTGAAGTGGACAGTCGTCCCATTTTTCTCACGAGTAGCTTTTTTAATCATATTTCCTTTAGCTTTACCGCCATTGATAAATTCTTGCGTGTATTGTGAACCATCACGATACACCGTTACAGAAAGTCTTTCTGAAAGTGCATTGACCACACTGGCCCCTACACCGTGTAAACCACCAGATGTTTTATAGCCGCCTTGACCAAATTTTCCACCTGCATGTAAAACGGTAAAAATAACTTGAATCGTTGGAATCCCCGAAGAGTGCATTCCTATAGGCATCCCACGACCATTGTCTCTTACTGTCACACTATCGTCTTTGTGCAAAGTCACTTTGATTTCATTCCCAAAACCTGAAAGGACCTCATCCACTGAATTATCTACGATCTCATAAACTAAGTGATGCAATCCTCTGGTGTCCGTAGACCCGATGTACATACCTGGTCTTTTGCGGACGGCTTCCAATCCTTCTAATACCTGGATGGAAGAGTCATTATATTCATATTTGTCTTTTGCCATATCTTTCAAAACTCCCTACACCATACAAATTCTTTTCTTACATGTATTGCTTTGATTATTTTTTTGAATGAACTTTACATCATGTATCAAGTCATTTTAACATACTTATACCGTTTACAGAGCATTTAAAAAGAACATTCAAATCATACCTATTTTATGAATCTTAGTCAACTAGTCGAGGAACAGACTCTTTTCTATTTCCGTCAACCGAACTAAACCGAATAGGTGTTCGGTTTATTATACCAAAAATTTCTCTAAAATGGCAGTTTTCCTTCAAATCAGCTTTTTCGAAACCACTTTCTTTCCCGAAAACAATCCTTTTTCTCTTTTATCCTGTGTAGTATTTTAAAAGAATAAATGGTAAAATGAGTCGTACGCAGCAAATCAAGTTGGTAAGGAGAGAAATTGATCGATGACAACAATACTCATGTTTGTTCTATCGTACCTTTTAGGATCGATTCCCTCAGGCGTATGGATCGGGAAAAAGTTTTACAATACAGATATCCGTGAATATGGAAGCGGCAACACAGGAACTACCAATACCTTTCGAGTGCTTGGAGTAAAGGCAGGAATAACCGTTTTAGCAGCAGATGTTCTTAAAGGGACATTAGGCGCTAGTCTGCCTTATTTTTTTCATTCTGATTTAAACCCTATGGTAGTGGGGCTTGCAGCTATTTTGGGACACACTTATCCTTTATTTGCCCAGTTTAAAGGCGGTAAAGCAGTTGCAACCAGTGCAGGGGTATTGCTGGCCTATAATCCACCATTCTTTATCTATTGTATTGCATTGTTTGGTATATTATTGTACTTTACACGCATGGTGAGCTTAAGCAGTATGACGGCCTTAGTTCTCATTACTTTTTCCACTTTGTTCATACACGACTGGGTGTTAACAATCATTGCCTTTATCCTGACAATATTTATTACGTATCGTCACCGAGATAATATCACCCGTATCAAGAATGGGACTGAAAGCAAAGTTCCATTTGGGTTTCGTTATAAAAATGAAAACTGATCTGTCTTGTTCTTATAAAAACCAGCGAAGCAGGCAGCTTCTCTTTTGTTTTCAAAGTCAAAGACGCAAAAAAGGCTGTCTCAAAATTGAGACAGCCTTTTTCTTGTTCTATACTCTTTGACGTTGGCAAATAAAAAATAGTTTCCTTTTCAGTTGAACCTTTTAGAAACTCATCCCCAACAATTTCTTTACCATCGCCAGCATATGAAGAGCCCCTTTTTCTGCTTTTTAAAACGACCGGAAAACAGTCGTTAATTAACTTGGATGGAATATTTCGTTTGGAATGTCTCTTGAGCGGGCAGCGTTTGAATGCCTAGTTTATCTTCCAGCTTACCTGAAGCATCAACGGTATCGGCTATTCCATGCCACGGTTCAATACATACAAAAGGAGCTTTTTTCCCAGGAACAGACCATACCCCAACATAAGGGTGATTTTCAAATGTAACCTCTACAGAATGAGGCGTTTTATCAGATTGTATGCTAAAAGTATTGCTGTTTTTCACTTCAAATACTAACGCATCGTTATCAAACAATTCTCTATCCAAACGCAATGTAGTGTTTGTTTGAGCTAAAGTTGTATGAGCGGTATCTGCATAAGGACCCTGCAGCGGAATTTGTTTTCGAGATCGTCTCGGCAAAAAGCTCAAGTAATAATCTTCGAACTTAGTAGACTCAGTCAAAGGTACATTAAATCCAGGATGTCCGCCTATAGAGAAGTACATCTGTTCACTGTCAGCTGTATTTTTAACTGAATAGGATACTTGTACTGTATTTTCGATAACTTCATAAGCTATAAGGAGAGCAAAATCGAACGGATACAGTTGTTTGCTTTTTTCGCTGGAAGTCAATTGGAAAACGACTTTTTGCTCTTCTTGTTCCACCAATTCAAAGTCTTCGTCTCGAGCAAATCCATGTTGTGTCATAGAATAAGTCTGGCCTCTATAGGTGTAGGAATCTTCTTTTAATCGGCCTACTATCGGAAACAACACCGGAGACTTTCTATTCCAATACTCTTTATCTCCTTGCCATAAGTACTCTATTTCCGTTCCGTTGCTCCGGATACTTTGCAGTTCTGCCCCTTTTGAAGCAATCTCTACAGTTAAGTAGTTGTTTTTTATGCTGACGGTCATCTACATCATCTCCTATAATTCTCTAATTGTTGACTAAGCGCTTGCTTTAGAATAAAAAAAATAACCTCACATCCGAACATGGAGGCTTTTTTCTAGTTGATCGAGCTGCTCACTGCAGCCCGGTCATCATTTTTCAAGCATGTGCACTAACTTTTCGTTCTTGATACGAATGTAAGTCCCTTTCATACCAAGCGATCTAGACTCAATGATTCCGCCAGATTCTAATTTTCTTAAGGCATTGACAATCACAGACCTGGTAACGCCCACTTCATCAGCCACATTGGCTGCCGTTAAACGTCCTTCCAATCCATCTAATTGTTTGAAAATAGCTTTTACAGCTTTTGATTCGCTGTAAGACAACGTATTTAAAGCCAGTTGAACCGTAGCATCGTCTCGAGCATCTTTTTCCACTTCTTGTTTCTTGATGTTCAAGACTTCAATCCCTACAATAATGGCGGCATGTTCTCCAAGAATCAGGTCGCTGTTGTCAAACTCAGGTGTTTCACGCGCTAAAATCAGCGTTCCCAGGCGTTCTCCGCTGGCAAAAATAGGAATAACCGTGGTCAGCCCTGACGTAACTTTTTCCCGCGATTCTATAGGGAAAACCGTATAATCACTCTCAATACCGATGTTTGCCGTAGTGAGAGTGATTTCCAACATGCTGTCTGCATATTCTTTCGGAAATTTCTTTTCGATCAACATTTGTTTGACGCGATCATTGTTGATCGCGTGTTTTTCAAAGAATCCTAACAAATTTCCTTTTTCATCAATCAAATACGTATTGACTTTCAAAATATCGCCTAAATTTTTAGTTAAATTCGTAAAAGGCAGTTGATCGGTATCTTTATTTCCTGAATCAACGATTCCTCCAACTGTTTGAAGGAGGCGATTCATGTTGCGCATTTTTTCTAGTAGTTCTTCCATTTTTCATCCACCACCAAGTTACAGAATATAACGACTCAAATCTTTATCGGCAACAATATGTTGCAGTTTATCATCAATGTAATTTTCCGTAATTGTGATTTCACCCATTTGCATATCAGGAGCTTCAAACAATAAGTCTTCCAATACTTTTTCTAAAATGGTATGCAATCTGCGGGCACCAATGTTATCCGTTTCCGTATTCACTTGGTACGCAATATCCGCCATTCGTTCAATGGATTCATACGTGAAGGTGACGGTGATATTTTCTGTTTTGAGCAATTCTCGGTATTGTTTGACCAAGGCATTGTTAGGCTCTGTTAAAATCTTAACAAAGTCATCTTTCGTCAAATCATCTAATTCTACGCGAATCGGGAAACGTCCTTGCAACTCGGGAATCAAGTCACTTGGTTTAGACACGTGGAAAGCACCTGAAGCGATAAACAGTACGTGATCTGTTTGGACAGTTCCATATTTTGTGCTGACGGTAGACCCTTCTACGATAGGCAATATATCTCTTTGAACTCCTTCACGAGAAACTTGGCCATCATTTTTTCCTTTAGAAGTGATTTTATCGATTTCATCAATAAAAATGATACCGGAATTTTCAGCCAATTTAACGGCTTCCGCATGGATATCTTCCGCATTAACCAGTTTTTCAGATTCTTCTTGAACAAAGATTTCTAGCGCTTCTTTAACCGTTACTTTTCGTTCCACTTTTTTCTTAGGAGACAATGCGCCTAATGTATCAGAAAGATCGATACCCATTTGCTCCAAACCGGCATTCATTGGCGAATTCATCGTTTTCTTTTGTTCGTCTACTTTAATTGTGATCTCGCGGTTGTCTAAAATCCCATCACGGATTTGTTGTTGGATATTCGCGCGATTGGTAGAAATCTCAGGAGTGACTTCTTCTGATTCTTCTTCCATCGGATCAAACTGATTTGGATTGATGCCCATATTTTGAAACATTGCTCCGAAAGGATTGTTCGCATTATTTGCTTGTCGCTGTTCTTTTTTGATGCCGGGCACTAAAATTTTAGCCACACGTTCAATCGCTCTTTTTTCAGCTTGAACGTATACTCTGGAATATTGTTGTTTCTTCACGATTTGGACCGCTGATTCCACTAAATCCCGAACCATTGATTCTACGTCGCGTCCAATGTAGCCCACTTCAGTAAACTTAGTAGCTTCAACTTTGACAAATGGCGCTTTGACAATATAAGCTAATCGTCTGGCAATTTCTGTTTTACCTACACCCGTTGCTCCGATCATCAAGATATTTTTAGGAGTGATCTCTTGTTGCATTTCTTCGCTTAAGTGTAAACGACGGTAGCGATTGCGCAAGGCAACAGCCACTGATTTTTTTGCTTTGTCTTGTCCGATGATATATTTATCTAATTCTGTGACTACTTGTCTTGGAGTAATATTATCTAGTTCGTTCATTATCCTTCACGTCCTTGTATCTTTTTTTCTATCTTATTTGAAAGTTTTAAGGTTTAGTTGAATTCTTCCACGATGATATTGTGATTGGTAAAGACACAAATATCTGCAGCTGTTTCCAGTGCTTCACGTGCGATTTCAGCAGCAGAAAGGTCTGATCCATGTTTTTTTAGCGCTCTTCCTGCAGCTAATGCAAAATTCCCGCCGGACCCGATCGCTAAAATACCGTCATCGGGTTGAATCACTTCTCCATTACCTGAAACTAATAGCATTTCATCTTTATTCATGACGATCAATAAAGCTTCTAATTTTTGCAACGCGCGATCTGTACGCCACTCTTGAGCCAATTCAACAGCTGCACGGGTCAGATTACCTTTATATTCATTTAGTTTGTTTTCAAACTTTTCTTCCAGTGTAAAAGCGTCTGCCACACTGCCGGCAAATCCTGTAATTACCTCATCGTTGTATAAGCGTCTTACTTTACGGGCAGTGCCTTTCATGATGACTTGTTCGCCCATTGTTACTTGACCGTCACCAGCCATCGCGCTTTTACCATTATGTTGAACAGCAAAAATAGTTGTAGAATGAAACTCTGTCATATTAATTCCTCCATTTAACTACACCCAGGCTCTCTTAAGCTCTAGGATGAAATTGACGATAATTTTTTTGTAAGCTTTCTTTTGTTACATGAGCATAAATTTGGGTCGATGATAAGCTTGAATGTCCAAGGAGTTCTTGAACAGTACGCATGTCTGCACCGTTGTTCAACAAATGTGTCGCAAAGGTATGTCGGAGCATATGCGGATGAATGTCTGATGTAAGACTGCTTTTTTTGATGACTTGATTCAACACGTATTCAATTCCTGTAGGTGTGATCCCATCTCCATGGTGATTCACAAATAACGTCTTGTGTTCTTTATGGTGCTTCTGCATCAACGGTTTACGTCCTTTTTCCAAGTAATGCTGCATCGCAACTGCCGCATAATGTCCAAATGGAACATAGCGTTCTTTATTGCCTTTTCCATGGACCAATAATACATTTAACTCGAAATCAATATCTTGTAACTGAATACCGGCACACTCGCTGACACGAATACCTGTACCGTAGAGAACTTCCAAGATAGCTTCATTGCGCATGTCTAATGGCCCATCTCCTTGAACGGTTTGAAAAAGGACATCCATTTCTTTCTCATAAAAAAATCTTGGCAATCTCAAATTTTTCTTTTTTAAGTGAACATAAGAGAAAGGATTGTCTGTCACGAGTTCATTGCGCAATAAAAATTGATAAAATGCTCGCAGACTCGATATTTTTCGAGAAACACTATTTCGACTTAATTTTTTTTCATTTAATTCTCCCAAGAAAATCCTGACATCTTGGATGGAGACTGTATTAAACGCCGATTCTCCCGTTTGATTTAAAAATGCATTAAATTGTTCAATATCTTCTTGATAAGCTTTTTTTGTGAGAACGGAATAATCCCGCTCTGAAATCAAATAATTTAAAAAAAGCTCGATCAATTTTTGATTGTTCACAAAAATCCCTCCACTCGTACGACAAAGTAACTTTATCATACCAGCAAAGGGATTACAATCGATTGGGAACTCTTTAAACGAAACTTAATCCGATAAAAATCATAGTTCTTTGACCGATTAAATGAATCTAAACCACTTCAAGCTGTGGCGTTTGATAAAACTCGTGAAGCAATTTTTTCATTCCATAAAATTGAAAAGGTCCTGCTTGATCCTTGTTTTATCAATAGATTATTTTTGCAATTCTTCTTCGTAGTCACAGTGGCTACAGATAACTTGTTTGCCTTTAGCAACTTTTTTCTCTACTAGATAATGCTCGCACTTAGGACAATTTCGACCGATCGGCTTGTTCCAAGAAACAAACTCACAATCAGGATAACGATCACATCCGTAAAAAATGCGGTTCTTTTTCGATTTGCGTTCAATAACATGGCCTTCTCCACAAGTTGGACAAGTAACGCCGATGTCTTTAACAATGGCTTTCGTGTTACGACATTCCGGAAAATTGCTGCAAGCATAGAATTTTCCATATCTTCCCATTTTAATGACCATCGGATGACCACAAACCTCACAATCAAATCCGGCTGGTTCATCTTTGATTTGGACCTTTTCCATTTGCTCTTCAGCAATCTCAACCGTTTTTTCAAATGGTTGATAGAAGCGATCGATGACATTGACCCATTCTTCTTTTCCGTCTTCAACTTGGTCTAAATCTTTTTCCATTTGAGCGGTAAAGTGAACATCTACGATTTGAGGGAAGTACTCTGCAATCAGTCCGTTGACGATTGTTCCCAATTCTGTAGGTTCAAATCGTTTGGCAGCTAATTTAACATAATATCTTCGTTGGATCGTTTCCAATGTAGGGGCATAGGTAGACGGACGTCCAACACCATTTTCTTCCAACGTTTTGATCAACGTTGCTTCAGAGAAACGAGCTGGCGGTTGAGTGAAATGTTGCTTAGGTTCAATATCAACTGTCTTAGCCGTCTCGCCTTCTTCCATAGGTGGTAAAATGTTGTCTTTTTCTGTTTTGCCGCTTTCACTGGACTCAATGTACACTTTTTGGTACCCCGGAAACTTCATTTTTTGTCCATTTGCTCTGAATAATACATCATTTCGCTCCAAATCTACTGTCATCGTATCGAAAACAGCTGGTTTCATTTGGCTGGCTACAAAACGAGACCAAATCAAGTTATACAATTTATACTGGTCTTTGGACAAATATTTTTGGATTTCTTCCGGCGTCCGTTTCACACTGGAAGGACGGATTGCTTCATGGGCGTCTTGGGAGCCTTCTGATTTTTTTCCCACACGAGGTTTCGCATTGGCATATTCCGGACCATAATTTTCATTAATAAAGTCATGAACTTCGCCTTTAGCAGTATCCGAGATCCGTGTAGAGTCGGTGCGCATATAAGTGATCAAGCCTACTGTTCCACCACGTCCAAGAGCGATTCCTTCATACAACTGTTGCGCGGTCATCATGGTTTTACGGGTTTTAAAATTGATTTTACGGGCCGCGTCTTGTTGCATACTGCTGGTGGTAAATGGCAGCGATGGATTCCGTTTACGTTC
The DNA here is from genome assembly GCF_045528485.1 of Desemzia sp. FAM 23990. Taxonomy (NCBI): domain Bacteria; kingdom Bacillati; phylum Bacillota; class Bacilli; order Lactobacillales; family Carnobacteriaceae; genus Desemzia; species Desemzia sp. FAM 23990. The sequence goes on along the minus strand of NZ_JBGQQW010000024.1, from coordinate 33,693 downwards.
TTTTTTAACCACGTTTGTTATTTCAAATTCATCGCCATCAATTAGCTGAATCACTTTTTGGGTTTCTTCCGCATTCGTCAACTTTGTCTTTTTACCGTTTACTCCATAAAAAGCTGCTTTGAATTTTTTAGTTCCTTTTTTGAAATTTCCATCAATTGACCAGTATTCTTCAGGTTCGAAGGCGGCAATTTCTTCTTCACGATCACAGATCAATTTTAATGCGACTGATTGGACACGACCTGCACTCAACCCTTTTTTGACTTTTTTCCATAGAATAGGACTAATCGTATACCCTACTAAACGGTCTAATACACGTCTGGCTTGTTGAGAATCGACGAGGTCTAAATTAATGGAACGAGGTTCTTTAAAAGCCCCTTTTACAGCGTCTTTCGTAATCTCATTAAAAACTACACGATTTTTATCTTCTATATCTAAGCCCAACAGATAACACAAGTGCCAAGCGATAGCTTCCCCTTCTCTATCCGGGTCAGCTGCGAGAAAAACTTTTTCAGCTTTTTTTGCGTATTTTTTCAATTCTTTGATCAAAGGTCCTTTGCCTCGAATGGAAATGTATTCTGGTTGGTAATGATTTTCCGTATCGATCGCCATGCGGCTCTTAGGTAAATCACGTATGTGACCTAAACTGGCCACTACTTTATAATTTCTTCCTAAATATTTTTCAATTGTTTTTGCTTTAGCAGGTGATTCCACGATCACCAAATATTTATAGGCCAATAAAATACTCCTTTCAATTGAACGTATTCGTTGTATTTATCACTGGTTTGAATAACTAACTGAAATCGTAAATCATCTTATGCTATTCAAGTGGTATTTGTCAACTATTCAAATGAAAGCTTTTTAATTTTTCTAGAAATGACGTCTAAAAAAGAGGGACTCAAAAAAGACAGCTAAAAGCTGAAGCAGCAGTCTTTTGTTTTGTTTTTTTAGATTTATCTTTCGAGAAAAATAAAAAAAGAAAAGTTTTTTTTATAAACGATAGTTTTGTGTCAGCATTTCTCCATTCAATACACAAGTAGCACCTTGTACAATCAAGTCATTGGTCCCCGCACAAAAAGGATTTGTAATAGCTCCCGGCACAGCAAATACTTCCCGCCCTTCACGCAAGGCTAAATTAGCCGTTATTAAGCTGCCGCTGCGGTATTTGGCTTCAATGACTAACGTTCCTGAACTGAGACCAGCAATGATTCGATTCCGCATAGGAAAATGATGTTTCAATGGCTTGGTTCCTATAGGGTATTCAGACAACAGCAGATGATTATCAGCTATCTCATCTTGCAGTTCTTGGTTTTCTTTAGGGTAGTAACAATCCAAACCGCAACCAATAACAGCGATCGTTTTACCTGAATGATGAAGAGCTAATTGATGTGTTTGGGTGTCTACCCCTTTAGCTAACCCGCTGACAAGTACCAACTTTTTCTCGATCAAAGTTGGTACAAATTGCTTCAGCACCTCTGTAGTGTATGGACTATGGTTTCTTGAACCGACCACAGACAGCAAATTTTCTTTTACCAGGCTGATATCGCCTTTATAAAATAATAAGGCAGGCGGATCATAAATGTGTCTAAGGTATTCTGGAAAACGAGGATCGAAAATGGATACCCAATGAATGTTCTTTTTTTGGTGTTCTTGGACTACTTCTGCTAACGGAATAGACTGGTAACTCTCGTAAAAAAGAGTTCTTTTCTGTTCTACGAGTCCTGCACTGTCGGCCAATTCTGCTAATGTACAATCCGGATTTTCCATAACGGCCACGATCATCATGATACGTTGGCTGGAATCCACACCTCTGCATAAGGATAAATGGAGCATAATTAAATTTAACTGTTCAATATTCAACATCTCTCTGTCCCTCCCTTTAATTAAACATACGTAGAAATAGAGAAATTTTTTTAATCCTTGAAATGTTTTTGACCACGCAAAGAAAACTAGGACACTGGTCCTAGTTTCTGTTTCTACTTATTATAATGAAGAGTATTGTTGCCGATAAGCTTCTCGTACAGGCGCAAAACTGTGACGATGAATAGGAGTAACACCTAATTGATCTAAACCATTCAAATGTTCCTTAGTCCCATACCCAGCATTTTTTGAAAATCCATAACCTGGATAAATGGAATCATACTCTTCCATCATACGGTCTCTGGTTACTTTGGCAATAATACTAGCCGCTGCGATTGAAACGCTCTTGGCATCCCCTTTAATAATGCTTTCTTGAGGAAATGAAAGAGGCAATTTCATAGCATCTATCAATAAATGATCTGGTTGAACCTCTAATTGTTCCACAGCTTCGATCATGGCCAGTTTTGATGCTTCATAAATATTCACTTGATCAATGACCGTTGTGTCTTTGATGCCAATACCGATGGCTAATGCTTCAGATTGAATCACCTCAAAGAGTTCTTCTCTTTTAGCTAAAGACAATTGCTTAGAATCATTTATACCGATGACATTAAAATCCTTTGGTAAAATGACAGCAGCAGATACAACAGGCCCTGCCAAAGGCCCGCGACCCACTTCATCGATCCCGGCAACTAGTTTTTTTCCATGAGACCACGCTCGTTTTTCGTAAACCAGCATTTCCTGAAGCTTCATTTCTTTCAACTGTTGTTTTTCTATTTTTCGTTCCCAACTGTTTAAGGCGGTCAGGGCACCTTTGCGAGAATCTAATCGAAAAGCATCTAAACGCTCATCTGACGGATCCGTGATCGTCTGTAAAACCTTTTTTATTTCTGCGATACTAAGTGGTTTATTGGCATCAATCATTCGTTTCTTCTCCTTCAGATTCTTGTACAGGTACAACATCTAAAGTAAATGGACTTATTTTTCCATCACGAATCTCGTATAAGACCATTTCTGCAGCTCGATTGTAATCATCTCTAAAGCCACGTTTTTCACTGATCAACATCAATAACTCTGGATTATCAAGAGTTAATTCTTCTGTTGTCAAATTGTAGCGTTTGGCTAAAGCGGCAGGATGATTTTCTTTCAAAAACCCTAATCCATATAATACAATGTCATCTATATTCAACAGCGTATCTTTGATAGCTCCTGTCAATGCCAGTTTTTTCCCTATTTCGGGATCTTCAAACTTCGGCCATAAAATTCCGGGAGTATCCAATAATTCGATTTCTTTTCCCAATTTAAGCCATTGTTGGGCTTTTGTGATCCCTGGTCTGTTTCCAGTTTTTGCAACATTTTTTTTCACTAAACGATTGATCAGGGTCGATTTCCCAACATTGGGGATTCCGATACTCATGGCTCGAATCGGACGGGGCTTCATGCCTTTTTCAGCCATACGATCAAATTTAGGCTGCATCAATTGTTTAGCTCTGGCAGTAATCTCTTTAACCCCTTTGCCTTCTTGAGCTACGATCGGAATAGCAGGAATGCCTTGGTTTTCGAAGTAGTTGACCCATTGCTGCGTAGCTTTTTTATCGGCCAAATCACTTTTGTTTAAGATCATGATGCGTGGTTTGTGTTGAATGATTTCATCCAACACCGGATTTCGACTGGAAATCGGCAGTCTTGCATCCACCAGCTCAAAAACGACATCCACTAATTTTATTTTTTCAGATACTTCTCTTTTGGCTTTGGCCATATGACCTGGATACCATTGTATTACTTTCATACCATTCACGTCCTTTATTTCAATCATTGTTCCAAAAAGAAAAACTAACCTTTCCATTCCACCAAAAAGTTTCTGGTTAGAATCTCTTGATTAGTTTTATCCTATTGTACAGTGTTGTGTGCTACTCATTTGCTGGATTCATATCTCCAATATCGCTTAACGGCCAAATTCTTAAATCAGTTGTACCAACAATCGCACTTTCTTCCACAAACCCAAAGTAACGGCTGTCTTTTGAGTTGATTCGGTTATCGCCTAATAAAAAGTATTGTCCTTCAGGGACTTTTTCTATTCCAGTCAAGATAGACAAATTAAAGTCATCCGTAAAGTTGTCTGATTCATCTAAGGTAAAATACTCAGCTGCCAAATACTCTTCTGGTACTTCTTCCCCATTAACGAATAAAACATCATCTCGTACTTCTATCGTGTCCCCAGGCACTCCGATCACCCGTTTAATGTATTGTTTCCCTGGATCATCAGGTGCATCGAATACAACAATATCAAATCGATTGATATCCGCTACCTTGTTTAAGATCAGACGATCATTATCGTGTAACGTCGGAACCATTGAATCGCCCTCAACACTTACTGCAGCAAACAAAAAGTGGCGTACCAGCATAAAAATCACTAAAGCGACCACAATATACAGTAGGGTACTAAAAAATTCTTTCCATTTATTAGAAGGCGTATTTTCCGGTGGGGCAGTCTTTCTTTTTTTTGAAGGGTATTTGTCTCTTCGAGGTTCATAGGACTGGTTCATTTGTCCTTGTTCCGCATCATAGTTATTGTTCATTGCTATCTCCTACCTTCATCCTTTAATTTACGATAGATATACGTTCAAATGGATAGTATACCATAACCGCTTCCCCTATAATCATTTCCGCTGGTATAGGTCCATAATAACGACTATCATGGCTCAAGCGCCGATTATCTCCCAATACAAAATAATGTCCCTCTGGAACCAATGCTTCTCCCGTCAGATTCTCAAGGGTAAAATTTGAAGTCCAAACGCCACCCGCTGTTTTGACATAATCGTTCTCCAAAAACTGCTCATTGATCGGTTCATCATCGATAAACAACTGATCATTTTCATACCGGATACTTTCTCCAGGAAGACCAATCACTCGTTTTACAAATGTCCGATTTGAAGAATCACGAAAAACGATCACATCAAATCGGTTGATTTGGTGAATAGTTTCAACGATAATTTGATCGTTTTGTTGAAATGTAGGAAACATCGAAGAGCCGTCAATGGAAACTGGAAGAAAAATAAAATACTTGATAATCGATACGGCAATTGCTGCAAAAAGCACTGCTTTCAACCATCCTTTGCCATTTTCCTTCCAATATTTCTTCATATCATTTCGCTCCAAACTTTATTTATCTTTATCATACTAAAAAAGTGCTGAAATAACTATGTTTTTGTTGCCGCTCCGAAAAAAAGAAGACAGAACTACCTCCATCTTCTTTCTTTCTCTATTCACCTGATTGTTGCAAATGGTCCAAAGCTTCCTCATACTGCGTGTCATTTGAATCAATCAAATTGCGCAATTCTGTAATCAGCATAATAGCCGTTTCTTCTGTCACGACACCATCAACCGTCAACTCTTGATCAGCTTGGAATGTTTCAACTGCTTCAGCAGTGGCTTCATCAAAATGTCCATCCACTTCACCTACATCATAACTCAAAGCATCGATCACTTTTTCTAAATTCGCCACTTCTTCAGATGTGTCACCTTCTTGGTAGGTGGCCGAAGAATTGATCATTAAAAGATAAGCATATTCAGGTAATTCCGCTGCAATATCAGGTTCAATACCTTTATCATGGATCCAATTTCCGTTTGGCGTCAGCCATTTGGCAATCGTTAATTTCAACTCGCTTTCATCTGCAAAAGGAATCACAGATTGTACTGTCCCTTTTCCAAATGTCGTCGATCCCATAACAGTGATATCAGCAGATTCTTGCAGTGCACCTGCTAAAATCTCTGATGCACTGGCACTTCCTTCATCAACTAACAGAACAGATGGCTCTGTCACTTGAAAATCTCCCATTGAAGCATCATCTGCAACAACGGGAACTGGTTCTTGATCACGTTCTTGAGTTTGAACAATCGTCTCACCATCTTCTAAAAACATATTGGAAATATTAATGGCTGCATCCAATAAACCGCCTGGGTTCTGGCGGACATCAAAGACAAATGAGGTAGCTCCTTGAGCTCTCAAGTCTTCCACGGCGGCGACCAATTCGGTATAGGTTGGTGTAGAAAAACTCGTGATACCGACATAACCGACTGTCGGGTCTGATTCATCTAAATTATAGACCACCGTTTCTACCGGAATCGTATCTCGTGTCAGCGTAACTTCAAACGTATTGTCTCCTCGCTGGATTGTCAAAACGACTTCAGACCCTTTTTCTCCACGAATGTAAGACACTGCCTCATTTAAAGAAAGGCCGCTCAATTCTTGGTCATTTGCTTTTAAAATAATGTCATTCGGCATCAAACCAGCTTTTTCTGCTGGAGAACCAGCGATTGGGGACACGATCATAATGTAATCCCCCTGTTTTTGGACCTCAGCGCCAATGCCTTCAAAAGAAGCATCAATGCTCTCATTCAAAACAGCAGAATCAGATAAATCTAAATATTGCGTATAAGGATCTCCTACAGCATTTGTCATCCCAGAAAGAGCACCTTCCATTAAGTCTTCACTGCTCACTTCTTGAAAATATTCTGTCATCAACGTGTTATAGACCTGTTCAAACTTTGTATAATCGATCCCGCTTGTACTGGTGACGGCAGATTCTGATTGACTAGATGAAACTGCATTAGATGATTCGGGTTCCGTTGGTGCAGAGATAGAAGCATGTGTTGCTAAAAGAGTAAACCCTACAGAAAGCAATGCTACCACAATTAGAGACACCACATACGCTACTGGATGAATACGCGTTCTTTTTTTCTTGTTCGAATCATTATTCATAGATAGCTCCTTTCTGCTTGATAATAGTCGCTTGATTTAATTCCTTGAAAAAAGTGTACCACTTACCTAAAAAAATGACTATCCTTTGATTTTTAAAGCAGCATCTAAGGCAATAACAATCATATCGTTAAAAGTAGTTTGACGCTCTTCAGCTGTCGTTTCTTCTCCAGTGATCAAATGGTCACTGATGGTTAAGATCGTCAATGCTCTGCGGTTGTATTTGGCAGCCAAAGTGTACAGTCCAGCAGCTTCCATTTCTACAGCCATTACACCATAGTCTGCCAATTTTTTCTTATCTAACTCTTCATTGTAAAAGCGATCCGCAGACAATACATTGCCAGCACGCATTTTCAATCCTTTTTCAGTTCCGATCTCATAAGCTGCTTTCAGCAAATCAAAGTCAGCAATCGGTGCAAATTGAACTTGTCCATTGAATGTATTCATTACTGCACTTGAATCGGTAGTGGCTGCTTGGGCTAAAACCACATCGCGAACTTTGATGTCAGCCTTCATTCCTCCAGCAGTTCCCACACGAATCAAGTTCTGTACATTGTATTGTGTCATCAATTCTTCTGCATAGATCATCATAGAAGGAAGCCCCATCCCTGTACCTTGTACAGAAATACGTTCCCCTTTATATGTCCCTGTGTAACCAAACATATTTCTAACCGAATTGTACTGCTCTACATTTTCTAAAAAAGTTTCCGCGATGTATTTTGCTCTCAATGGATCTCCTGGTAATAAAATCGTTTCTGCAATTTGTCCTTCTTTTGCTTCGATATGTACACTCATATCTAATCCCTCCATTTAGTCTTCAGTTTGTTATTTTTTAGTAGCCAAATACCGTTCCCATGCTTCATCAAATATGGTCATCGTTTCTAAATACGAACCGTTCATTTCTAAATAGTGACACAGTTCATGGTAATCCTTGGATTGCTTTGGAAAACTTGAGTCTCGAAAAGCTGAATTCGCAAAAATCGTCACCGGATCTTTCATATCTGCATCTCTTTCAGTCATCAGATATTGGTAGAATGTGCGTATCATCGTACTTGCCCCATTTGTTGTTTATTCGCATATGCCTCGCGCTCCACTTTTTCTTGTTGGTAGCGTTCAGGATTTTTGCGGTAAAATTCTTGATGTTCTTCTTCTGCCTCATAAAAAGGACAGCTGTCTTCAATGGTCGTCAAAATCGGTTTAGAATATTTCCTGCTGTCTTGCAGTGCCTGTTTAGAAGCTTCGGCAGCTGTTCGTTGAGCTTCATTGTGCACAAAAATCACTGGCCGATAACTGCTGCCGCGGTCCATAAAGTGTCCCATAGCATCTGTAGGATCTGTCTGCTTCCAGTAAATTTCGACTAAATCCGCATAAGAGATTATCTCTGGATCGAAAGTAATTCTAACGGCTTCTGTATGTCCAGTCAGTTGCGACTTTACCTCTTCATAAGTAGGATCAACAGTTTGACCGCCAGTATAGCCGGAAATCACCGATTCAATACCGGGTTGTTGATCAAAAGGGGATACCATGCACCAAAAGCATCCACCAGCAAAAATAGCTGTTTCTGTCATGTTCATTAACCTCATTTCTTTTATTCAGTGGTTGAAGCCGGGATATGGACATTCACCAATAGTTCGTTTTCTACTAAATCGATTCGTTCGGCGGAGAAGAAAATGCCGCTATCTAATTGGAAATCATTTAAGTTCAAGGTGATCGTTTCTGTTTCCCCATCGATCACTACCCATTCGGGAATCGACAACTGATTACCCAGTTGATTCATTACAAATGAAATCGGCAGATTCAATTGTCCTAAAGACAACTGGTCTGCTTTTAGTTGTATATTTCCATTATCGGTTACAAATGGATCCATATACAAATTAAACGGCACCTCAAAGCCAAATACTTCAAAACTTCCTGCAAGTTGAAAATTCTCATCCAGCAAGACCTCATAATTTACATTGCTTCCTGTTACTTCCTCATCAATGTATTGGTTCATCAATTGTGTGACTTCTTCTTTCTGAGCAGCTACGCTAAAGGTCATGACATCTTCTGTATTTACGGGTCTTTCATTGACTTCTCCATATCTGACCGGTTGCAGTTGTTGAACAAACCAGATTCCTGTTCCTATAAGAATAGCTGCTAAGGTCAAGAATGCCCATTTCCATATATTTAGCGGTTCTTTTCTTTCTTTATCCATTCTTTTTTCGTCCATAGTACCTCCTTTTAAGTTGCATTATAGAAGCTGCCTGTTTATTCTTCCAAAAAGGCTTCCGTTTTTTCCATTTCTGTCAGCAATAAAGCGGCCATTCTGCTGTAACCAGCATCATTGGGGTGGAATAAATCTTCTTCGTAAAGATACGGATTTTCAATCACTTCATTCGTTGCTTTCGTTTGTGCCAAGGCATTTGGATCTTCAACCGTAAAAGCTGAATCTATTGGAATATAATGGGTATACTCAAATGCGGCAACAGTATCTTGAGTGGCTTGATTCCACTCATCAACGATCCGCTGCATTTCTTCGATTTCTGAAAAATAAATGGCGTACGGATTGTAGATGCCAAAAATATAAATGTCTGTTTCTGAATTCCATTCATGGACCAGTTGAATCATTTTTGTTAAATTCTCTTGATATACTTGCAGCGGTTGGATAAAACTGTCCAACTGAACATTGAGCAGCTCGTCTTTAAAAATACGGATAACATCATTTCCACCTACCGTAAATACTACCATATCAGCTGACTTAACAGCTGTCTTTATTTCAGAATCGGATTCCATTCGGGAAAGCACTTGGTCACTGCGGTTTCCACTGACCCCAAAATTTTGTGTGGTAACTTCAGCAACTTCTTTCTTTTCTTCTAACAAATCAGCGACCCGAGAAACATAACCGCCACTGGATAGACTATCACCGACACCTTCTGTCAATGAATCACCAATAGCCACAAGTTCGACCGATTCAGGTATGCTCTCAGGAGTTGTCTGTTCCTCTCCAGGTGTATTAAAGAAAGCATTGAGCAACAATACCACCAATAAACTGCCTATTAATAGGAACAGTAAACTGAGCAGTGATGAACGTACTTTTTTCATATCAAATGCACTCTGTTCCTTTCCATTATTTTACGTTGGTTCATTTTACCATTTTATCTCACAAAAAATAAGTACTAGATCGCCTATTCCTCGATTCTTTTTTATTTTTTTCAGGGACGAAAAGCTTTACCGCATAAAATCTGCAGCAAAGCTTTTATCTTCTTTATTTGGAGCTGTTTTTTCGGCGATAGGTCTCAAAACGATGCGCATAAACATTTTTTTCGTCTCTCACGCCCTCTTCCACATGTGTTAAGGTCCAGTCGTCCCAATTGATAGGAACCATATAGGTATCCCCTTCAAATTCTCCATCAATGACTGTCCGATGCAAGATATCGACATCCTCTAGAAAATGCTGAAAGACACCAGCGCCTCCAGTGATCAAGGTATCTTTCTCATAAGCTTTTGCGAAAGCCAATACTTCTTCACGACTAGACATGACTTCCACGCCATCGGCTTGATACGAGGAGTCTGACGTTAAAATAATGTTGATGCGATTTGGAAGAGGGCGTTTCCCCATTCCTTCAAATGTTTTTCTCCCCATTACAATGGCTTGATTTATCGTCATTTGTTTAAAAAATTTCAGGTCATTCGGCAGATACCAAGGCAATGTTCCGCCTTTTCCAATCAGACCGTTTTTATCTTCTGCCCATAAAAAAGCTATCATCTATTACCACTCCCTACTTTATACTTATTATACCGCTATTGGAGCTTTTATTCTCGGGTGCGGATCGTATCCTTCGATGCGGATATCTTCCATTTCAAAATCAAACATACTGCTTTTTTTTTGGTTCAATACCAGCTTTGGAAAGGATCTAGGTTCACGAGACAATTGCTCTTGGATTTGATCGACATGATTGCTGTATAAATGTGCATCTCCAAAAGTGTGCACAAATTCTCCAACTTCTAAATTTGTTTCGTGAGCAATCAAATGCGTCAATAAAGCATAGCTGGCAATATTAAACGGTACTCCTAAAAAGACATCCGCACTACGTTGATACAACTGACAATTCAACTTACCTTCTGCTACATAAAATTGAAACAACGTATGACAAGGCGGCAATGCCATATTAGGCACATCTTCTGGATTCCATGCGGAGACAATCAAGCGTCTAGAATCCGGATTTGTACGAATCATTTCAATAACATCTTTTAACTGGTCAATGGTTTCCCCTTGAGTCGTTTTCCACTGTCGCCATTGTGAACCATAGACGTTCCCTAATTCTCCGTACTGTTCAGCAAATGCAGCATCGTTTAAAATACGTTCCGTAAATTTTTTCATTTCTAGTTGGTACACTTCTTTAAAAGCAGCGTCTGCTAATGAACGTCTACCGAAATCAATCATGTCAGGGCCGGCGTATTCTGGGCTCGCCACATAGCGTTCAAACGCCCATTCATCCCAAATGTGATTATTGTGTTCAAGTAAGTAGCGAATGTTGGTGTCTCCTTTAATAAACCACAACAATTCACTTTTGATCAATCCAAAAGGAACACGTTTCGTAGTCAATAAAGGGAAACCTTCTTGCAGATCAAAACGCATTTGGTGACCGAAAATACTTTTTGTTCCAGTCCCCGTACGATCACTTTTATCTGTTCCTTCTGCTAAAATTTTTCTCGCTAATGATAAATAAGCTTCTTCCACTAGTATCCCTCCGCTTTTAACTCTCATTTCTGCTGTTATCGGTCCTGCAAATGCTGTTACATTTCAGAAAACGAAGCTAAATATTCCCAGCGCTCCATTTTTTCTTCCAAATGATTTTCTTGTGCAGTCAGATTTTCTTGCAATTCTTGCAACTTCGCAAAATCATTCCCTTTTCCAATCATTTCTTCTTTGATAGCTTCAATCGATTTTTCTATCTCAGCGATGTCGTCTTCGATTGTTTCCCATTCTCTTTTCTCCATGTAAGTCAATTTCACTTTTTCTTTTGTTTTATCCTCTACAACTGACTCTGTTGGAGTTTTGGTATTTCCAGGTTTAGCAGCTTGTTCATCTTCTTTTTCTTGTTCCATGTAAGAACTGCTATTGCCGTAATGGGTGATAATCTCTCCATTTCCTTTAAAAATCAACATTTTTTCTGCCATTTTATCTAAGAAATAACGATCATGCGAAACAGCTAACACAGCACCCGGGAAGGTTTCAATATAGTCTTCCAAAACGGTTAATGTAGCAATATCCAGATCATTTGTAGGTTCATCCAGCAGCAGAACATTTGGCTGCTGCATCAATAATTTCAGCAAGTATAACCGTTTCTTCTCACCACCAGATAATTTTCCGATTTGAGTCCCGTGAGTATGGCGTTCAAATAAAAACTGTTCCAACAAGTTAGTGACACTAATCTTTTCACCCGCACTTGTAGAGACTTCTTCTCCCACTTCTTGCAAATAGGCGATCACTCGTTTCGTAGGATCCATGTCTTCGATTTCTTGTGTATAATAAGCCATTCGGACTGTTTCTCCGACAGTATAAACACCGGAATCTAAGGTTACTCTACCAGCCAGTACATTTAATAAAGAAGATTTACCAGTCCCATTTTTACCTGTGATGCCGATTCGATCTTTTGTTTGTACCAGTAAGTTGAACTCCTTCAAAATTAGTTTATGGTCGATCGTTAGTGTAGCCTCTTTTAATTCATAGACACGTTTCCCTAAACGAGAACCTTCCAGATTGACTTCCACTTGTCCATCCGTTTTGACTTGATTCAAATTGTCTTCTAAATCTTGGAATCGGTCGATCCGAGCTTGTTGTTTAGTTGTTCTGGCTTTAGCCCCTGTTCTCATCCAAGCCAATTCTTTTTTATACAATTGATTCCGCTTGTGTTCAGCTTGAATAGCCGCTTCTTGACGGACAGCGCGTTCTTCCACGTATTGCATGTAATTTCCGTTATAGAAGTACAAATCGCCATGAGACAATTCGATGATTCGATTCACTACCCGATCTAGGAAATAACGATCGTGGGTTACCAATAACAAAGCCCCTTTATACTGACTCAAGTAAGTTTCCAGCCAATTGATGGTTTCAAAATCCAAATGGTTGGTGGGCTCATCTAAAATCAATAAATCTGGAGCTTGAATGAGCACTTGAGCTAAACCGACACGTTTTTTTTGCCCTCCCGATAAAGTCGACACACGTTGATTCAAATCGAAAACGCCTAATTGAGTCAATATGATCTTTGCATTCGTATCTGCGATCCAAGCATCTTCCTGAGTCATCCGCTGTTCTGCTTTAGAAAAACGTTCTTGATAAGCGGAATTCAGTGTATCTTCGTTCAATTTCTCCAAAGCTTGTTCATACTCGCGAACGGCTTTTAGAATCGGTGTTTCCCCTTGAAATACCGCATCAAAGACCGTTTTTTCTGTATCCAGATCTGGGTCTTGCATTAAATACCCAATACGATATTCCTTTGGTGTTTGAATCGATCCTTGTTCGGCTTTGTCTCTTCCCGTCAAAGTGTTCAATAAACTAGTCTTGCCAGAACCGTTTACACCGATCAAACCTATACGATCGCCTTCCATAATAGAAAAATTCACTTGGTTTAATAGGACTTTTTCTCCATAGGTACGCGTTAAGTTTTCTGCTTTTAATTCTTTCATAATGAGTTCAACTCTTTCATTTCATTTAATACATACTCCGTTTTACATGAGGTCTTTCTTATTTTACCATTTTTATATCAAATAGAAACCCTCGTCAGGTATTTTAAAAAACTTCCTCTGGATTTTACACCATACGAAAAAAACACCTTGACCCGTTTAACGTTGGTCAAGGTGTTGAAACAGCTTATTTTATCGGCTGATTAGAACAAGCCGGTGATATCTCCATTTTCTTTGATGTCCATATTTAACGCTGCTGGTTTTTTAGGCAACCCTGGCATAGTCAATACGTCTCCTGTTAATGCCACAATAAATCCCGCTCCTAGTTTAGGAATAAATTCTCGAATGGTAACAGCGAAACCAGTTGGTCTGCCTAATTTTTTAGGATCATCTGAAAGAGAATATTGAGTTTTCGCCATACAGATCGGCAACTCGTCCCAACCACGTCGTTCAAATAATTTCATTTGAGATAAGGCTTTTTTAGTGAAGTACACTTCTTGTCCGCCATAAATCTCGGTTACGATTTTTTGGACTTTGTCGACGACCTTGCTAGAGTCTTCATACAAAGGTTGAAAGTCTTCATGTCCTTGGTTGGCAGCGGAAATGACTTTATTCGCCAAATCAATCCCGCCTTTCGACCCATTTGCCCATACGGAAGTGTTCGCAGCAGGGATTTGCTGTTTGTTCAATAAGGCAGCTAGATGATTGATTTCAGCTGGAGTATCTTTACTGAATTCATTAATAGCGACTACAACGGGTAAATTGTAGCGTTTGATATTTTCAATGTGTTTTTCTAAGTTAGCAAACCCTTTAGTGATCGCTTTGCTATTTTCTTCTTCTAACTGATCCAATTTCACTCCGCCATGCAGCTTCAGTGCCCGGATCGTTGCTACAATAACGACAACATCAGGAGCTTTCTCCAAATTGGGAACTTTGATGTCTAAAAACTTCTCGGCACCTAAATCAGCTCCAAATCCCGATTCTGTCACCGTATAGTCCGCTAATTTCATTGCAGTGCTGGTAGCCAGTACACTGTTGCATCCATGAGCAATATTGGCAAAAGGCCCCCCATGCACTAAAGCAGGCGTATGTTCCAGCGTCTGAACCAAATTTGGTTTGATAGCGTCTTTCAGCAATAATGCCAAAGCTCCTTCTACATGCAAGTCTGCTACAGTAACAGGTTGTTTGTCGTAGGTTTCAGCAACCACAATTTGTTTTAAACGATTTTTTAAATCTTGAAGACCAGTAGTTAAACAAAGGATGGCCATTAATTCGCTGGCCACTGTGATATCGAATCCGTCTTCACGAGGTACACCATTCAATCTTCCGCCTAATCCAACCACCACATTTCTTAAAGCTCGGTCATTCAAATCAACCGCCCGTTTCCAACTGATTGTCGTAGGATTGATGTTGCATTCATTACCTTGATAAATATGGTTATCAATAAATGCCGATAATGCATTATTAGCAGAAGTTAAAGCATGCAGATCTCCTGTAAAATGCAAATTAATGTCTTCCATAGGAACAACTTGTGCGTGACCTCCTCCAGCAGCCCCACCTTTGATTCCCATTGTAGGACCCAAAGAAGGTTCGCGCAAAGCCAGAATAGTGGATTCTCCTACCCGATTCAATGCATCTGCCAACCCAACGGATACCGTGGACTTTCCTTCTCCAGCAGGTGTGGGATTGATCGATGTTACTAGTACCAACTTTCCGTTTTCTTTATCTTTCAATTGTTGAATCGTTTCTAATTGAATTTTTGCTTTATAATTGCCGTACAGCTCAAGATCCTCTTCATTTAAACCTATCTTGTGCGCAATTTCTTTGATTTTTTTCTTCTTTGATTGTTGTGCAATTTGAATATCTGTCAGCATTGATTCATCATCCTTTCAATTTCCATTATGGAAAACACCTTTTCTCTCTTAACTAGTATACCGCATTCGCAAACTGAAAAAAACTTTCTCTTGTCTGCAAATGAAAAAATACCTGCACAAACAGAAAGCGTTTTTCTATAAGGAGATTTCCATTGACGGATTATTTGTTTATTCATATAATGATTGAAAGACATAGCATTCTAATCTCTATCGTCTTACAATTGAAAAATCCCCTTATTAGGAGGAAACCTATCATGGAAAATGGTATTGTTAAATGGTTCAACAATGACAAAGGTTACGGCTTTATCGAATACAACGATGCTGAAGATATCTTTGTACACTTTACAGGCATCGAAGCAGAAGGATACAAATCTTTGGCTGAAGGACAAAAAGTAACGTTTGATATCGCTGAAGGAAATCGTGGTCCACAAGCGACCAAAGTAAGAATAGCAAAGTAGCATTGCCCTTTTATTTCCATGCGTTACACATAGGGGGATCAGAATATTTTTTACACAATCATTGCTCACTATCTGGTCAACAAAAGCATTAAAAAAGAGCGGGATTTCCCGCTCTTTTTTAATGCTTTTGAGTTACTTCAGCTCCAACTAATATTCACTAGAAGCAGCTTGTTGTTCTTCTAAAATAATTGCAGGATAGTGTTCCTTCATGTGAGCTAAAAAAATTTGTTTGTTTTTTTGGTTTAAATAAAAACGGTATTGCTCAGAGTCATTGCTGTTCAATAAAATGATGACTCTCATTTTAGAAAAAGCAATTTTATGAATAGCTGAAATAGAGAGCGTCTTTTTTTGTTTCAAACAACCTGAAAAAATCAGCTGCTCCTTTTCTATCTTCAAATGAATGGTCCTAGTCAAAGCAACTAACCCAATAGTTAATACACCAAAGACAATACTTGTCCAATTAATTGCTGTGTACTCCAATGCAGCTATTACAGCTATAAAAAAAGTCAACCAACAGATCGACCAATAGATTATTTGATAAGCCGGTTCAAACGAAAGAATGATTTTTGATTTTTTTGACCGTTTCACACAATTCCCTCACATTCATCCTATGTATCTTAATATATAAACAATTTTATTCAAATGTAGTACTATAATAGTAGCAGTTAAGTTTGAATAAATTGGTACTTTTTAAGGAGTTTTTTCTAATGATAAAAATTTATACAGATGCCGCAACTAAAGGCAATCCCGGTCCCAGCGGAATAGGTTTTGTTTTAGTTGGCGAAGATCTCTATCAACAAACTGCCGTACCTCTTGAAGGTACCTACAGTAATCATGAAGCTGAGTTTATCGCTTTAGTTACAGGCTTGTCCTATCTCGTAGATCATAAACTGAACAAAGAGGTTCTTCAAATTTTTTCAGATAGCAAAATAGTTGTTTCGGCTATCCAAAAAAGCTATGTGAAAAATGAAGTCTTTAAACCTCATTTGCACCAATTAAAAAGCCTCTTAAATCAGTTTGAATTGTACCTCATTGAATGGATCCCAGATGCAAAAAACAAAGGTGCAGACAACTTGGCTCGCCAAGCACTAAGAACGGCTCTCAAGAATTTCGACTCCACTAAAGCATAACTTATTTTTGTCTCTACAACAACAAAAGAGCTGCATCCTTTTATTTTCCTGATAAAACAAAATCTGCCCATCAGTTGTCTACAGCAACTAATGGGCAGATGACAAATATAGATTCGTTTTTTATTAGTTGTACCAAACAACTAAACACTTAAAAGGCTGTTTTATTGCTCTTTAGGCTGACGAGGTGGACGTTTTCCCCAATATTGGAACAGATCAGTCCGCAAGGCACCATTGTATAATTTACGTTTTTTCGTAGCCTTTTGACCATATTCTTTTTCAAACGTTAAATCGCTGGTCAGAATATATTTGCTCCATGTTTCTAATGGACGGAAGGCTGTTCCCATTTCACGATAAACTTTTCTTACCGACTCTTCTTCGCCTAAACGTTGACCATAAGGGGGGTTCGCCACTATCACCCCATATTCTTTATCCGTTTTGAAATCAGCTACTTGCATTTGTTTAAAGGAGATACTATCTAAAACACCTGCTTCAGTAGCATTGCGTTTCGCTATTTCGATCATGTGTCCATCTATATCAGAAGCTTGAATATCCAATTCAACATCGTAATCAGCTTCTTGTTCTGCTTGTTCACGGATTGTTTCCCACACAGATTCATTAAACCAGTCCCATCCTTCACTGACAAAAGAGCGATTGAATCCAGGAGCAATATTGTGTCCGATCAAAGCAGCTTCAATAGGAATAGTACCAGAACCGCACATTGGATCAAGAAATGGTTTATCTTTGCGCCAAGTAGTCAACAGAATCAAAGCTGCAGCCATATTTTCTTTTAAAGGTGCTCCCCCTTTTTCAGTACGGTACCCACGTTTGAATAAGCTTGATCCGGTGGTATCCAAAGTAATGGTTACTTTGTCTTTTAACAAAGCCACTTCTAAAGGAAACAAAGCCCCGGTTTCAGGCAAGCGGCTGCTGCGGTGATAAACGTCACTTAGACGGTTCACAATTGCTTTTTTTACGATCGCTTGGCAATCTGACACACTATACAATTTAGATTTGATCGATTTACCCGCTACTGGAAATTCTCCATCCATAGGAATCAAGTCTTCCCAAGCAACAGCTTTTGTTTTTTCAAACAACTCATCAAATGTATAAGCTTCAAACTCCGCAACCACTATTTTGATGCGGTCGGCTGTTCTTAACCAAAGATTTGTCCGTGCAATGTCTTCTAATCCGCCTTCAAAATAAACTTTTCCATTTTCAACTTGGCATTCATAACCAAGCTGGCGTAATTCTTTTCCAACTAACGCTTCAATCCCGCTTGCTGCTGTAGCAACGAGTTTAAATTTTTCTATTGTCATGTAGAATGCTCCATTCTTTTTCTACTATACTAAACTGCTTTTTAGGTGAAAAGCAAAAAATATGTATAAAACCCTCCTTAAAAAGGAGGGTTTCCCTGATTGTAAATTTCTATAAGCCATGTTCTGTCCCAGATAATTTTCAGGCACAAATTATCTGGGGGCAATCATCTGTCTGCAATGAATTGCCTCTCTCATCTGTTCATTTCCATAGAAAGAGTGCCCCTACCAAAGTTTGGGTTGCTCGCTCGAGGGGTTTACCCGTTCCACCAATAGCGTTTCCCCTATTGCTTCGTCACTGTGGCACTTTCAAGAATACTCAAGCATAGTGTTGCCACCTTAGCTTTTTTTTCTGCCGTCACTTTAGTTTGCACTAAAGGCCTTAGCTTATGATTTCGCTAAGCACGAACACTACAAGCATCTCAGCTTGTGCGAGCATGGACTTTCCTCAGCCTAGTCTAGCTAGACCGCGATTGCCCGAAATTTACAAATATCTATTTAACCATGCTGACTATTCAAAGTCACTTGAATTATCTGTATCTAATTTAGAACCAAATACATGTCTTTCAAGGTTTGACAGTCTTTTTAAAATATCAAAATTGGTTACTGTATTGCTGGATTGACCAGATTGTCCTGGTTTTTGCAATGCTGCTTGCTTAGTCAGCTCGTCTACTTTACTATGTAAACGTTCGTTCTCTGCTTTTAACTGACTGATTTCTTTATTGTATGATTCATAATCACGAATAACCTCATCCAAGTATTCATCGACTTCTGCTGGACTGTATCCACGCATACCTG
This sequence comes from Desemzia sp. FAM 23990, assembly GCF_045528485.1. Taxonomy (NCBI): domain Bacteria; kingdom Bacillati; phylum Bacillota; class Bacilli; order Lactobacillales; family Carnobacteriaceae; genus Desemzia; species Desemzia sp. FAM 23990. The sequence continues at coordinate 14,838 of NZ_JBGQQW010000024.1, read as the reverse complement.
TTTTGAATTCTTTTTGTAGGATGTCTTTAGTCGTTAAAGTTCTATTCGCCATAATTGCACCTCATTCGTTTCAACTTTTCCAATATTTTAGAAACTCTTCTCTTCCTCACCATTATAACAAAGATACGGTTAAAAAAAAATAGCAAACTGAATTTTAAATGGATTCTCTCACTTTTTTAATAAATCGGACTACTCATTTTCATTTTGAATCGTATTTTGCAATTGATCAAAATCGATTAAACGACATTCATAAGAGCTGTGTTCTTGTTTCTTTTGTATCTCTTCATAAAGAAACTTCGTTTTCCCTTCAAATTCTCTATCGTACACTAACAAGGCAGCACTGGTATGCTCCAATAAAAAATGTTGGTGATTTTTTAATTGGGAAGGATCTTTATATGGTTGGTGAGAAGTCGATTCAATATAATCCGCTAATTCTTTCAGTTCACTCAATTTTAATTGTTTATCTTCTTTCCAGTTGGAACCGAACTCTAAAAACGGAAAAATAATGGCTTGTTGGATTTCAGGATAATCCATTTTCAATTCGTCGACTACTTCTACTGTCCATTGCTCCACACCTAATTGACCACTAGTTAAAATCCAATCGACGCCATTTTCGATAAAGCTGGTAATTTCATTTTTCAGAGCTTTTTTTATGACATCAATTTTGGCGTCTTTTTCTGAAAAAACGCCTAGTTCATAGGTTCGATAGCCGCTAATATATAAGTTTGTCATAAACTATTTGAATCTCCTTTTCTTTCAAGTATCATATTTGGTATAATGCAAACTAGGAAGTGATGCAAATGGTAGTAAATTATCCTAATGGTAAGCAGTATGCTAAACCAGAAACAAAGCCAACACCGCGTAAGAAAAAAAACAAACTGACTACGTTTAGTAATCGAGGAATGTCTTTAGAAGATGATATCAATGATAGCAATATCAGTTATTTAAGACAAGAACGGGCGGTGATTCATAAGAAACCTACACCTATACAAATCGTCAACGTAGACTACCCTAAACGAAGTGCAGCTGTCATTAAAGAAGCATATTTCAGACAAGCGTCTACTACCGATTACAATGGAGTTTACCGTGGTTTTTATTTGGATTTTGAAGCTAAAGAAACCAAAAACAAATTATCGTTTCCTTTAAAGAACTTTCATCAGCATCAAATTACCCATATGCATCAGTGCTTGAAACAAAAAGGAATTTGTTTCGTTATTTTACGATTTTCGTCAATAAATCGCCTTTTTCTCCTAGAAGCTAAGCTATTGCTCACTTACTGGGACGATCAAAAAGATGGACGCAAATCTATTCCCATTTCAGAACTTGAAAAAAACGGGTATGAGATGTATTATGGTTTTTCGCCGCGTATTCCCTATTTGGACGTGGTGGATCAATTGATTGACTACTCTCTATCTAACATATAGGAAATAGAACTGCGTTGTCAAAGGAAATTCAGTATGGAAAGTTTGCTAGGCTTACATAGATTTGACGTATCTAAAGTAAGACTAGCCATACACAGGTCAAGTAAAAATTGCACATAAGAAATGGAGATCTTTTTTTACCTCCATGGATATTTGTTAAGGAGAATTAAGATATGCCAGAAAATAATGAAATGTCTCGTGTTTCCAAGAAAAAGAACCAGAAAAAATCTGGAAACCGAAAAAAGAACCAACAAAAGAAAAAAAAGAAAGTTAATAAATCTTGGTTTAAACGGATTTTGATCGCTCTTGTCGCACTGGTCATTATTGCTTTGCTAAGCGGTGTAGGATTGTTCACTTATTATGCTTCTAGCGCACCAGAAATCACACTTGATGATCTAGTAGACAATCCTTCTACTACTTTTTACGACCCAGAAGGTAATGAGTTATATTCTAGCGGACAAGAACGAGTTCTAGTAGAAGCTGGTGAAATTCCCCAAGTTTTAGTAGACGCTGTTTTATCTATTGAAGACCAACGTTTTTATAATCATATCGGAGTTGATCCCATCCGAATTGCAGGAGCTGTTTTAGCCAACGTAACCGATGGATTTGGTGCTGAAGGTGGAAGTACCATCACCCAGCAATTGATCAAACTGTCTGTTTTTTCTACTAAACAAGAAGACCAAACAATAAAGCGTAAAGCTCAAGAAGCTTGGTTAGCTGTAAAATTAGAGCAAGAGTATTCAAAAGAACAGATCTTGACTTTTTATATCAATAAAGTTTATATGTCTGACAACCAATACGGGATGGGCACCGCTAGTGAGTATTACTTCGGTAAGCCTGTAAGCGAATTGGAATTGCATGAAGCTGCTTTATTAGCGGGTATGTCGCAAGCTCCGAATGCTTACAATCCTTATACGAATCCTGATCGTGCTAAACAAAGAAGAGACACCGTTTTATATATGATGCATGAAAATGAAAAAATTTCTCAAGAAGAGATGAATGCGGCTCAAGATGTGCCTATTACTGAAGGATTGGTAGAAAACCAAGGTAATTCAGCAGATACTCAAGTCATTGATAGTTACTTAAGCACCGTCATTGAAGAGGTCAAAGAAAAAACAGGCTTAGATCCTCATACTGCTGGATTGAAAATCTATACCAATATAGATATGGATGCTCAACAACAAGTTTATGACGTCTTAAATTCAGATGACTACAACATCTTCCCTAACGACGACATGCAGTCAGCAGTAACAGTCGTAGATGTCAACACAGGACAGTTGAAAGCTATCGGCGGATCGCGTAAACAAGAAGGTCAAATGCTCTTTAATCATGCTGCTGAAATAAAACAAATCGGTTCTACCATTAAACCTCTTACAACTTACGGTCCAGCAATCGAGTATCTAGACTACTCAACATACCATCAAGTAGTAGATGAACCGACCACTTATGAGTCTGGTCAAACTATCAATAACTGGGACAGAGACTATGAAGGACAAATCAGCATGCGACGCGCTTTAGTGGATTCTCGTAATGTGCCGACATACAAGATTTTTAAAGATGTTGGACAAGAAAATGTTAAAAATTTCTTAACTAATGTAGGCCTTTCTGACTACCCTAGTTTAGCAAAAGATAACACCGTTTATGAAGCAGATTCTTTTAGTGGCTCGTTATCACCAATTGATTTAGCAGCTTCTTATGCACCATTTGCAAACGGCGGAGAATATACTGAGCCTTACACAGTTTCAAAAGTGATTACCGCTGATGGAGAAGAAATCGATTTAACACCTTCTACAACAAAAGCTATGAGTGATTCTACAGCTTATATGATTACAGATATGTTGAAAGACGTTGTGGATGTCGGAACAACTTCTCGTTTAGTCAGCATCCCAGGAGTTCCACAAGCTGGAAAAACCGGGACGGCAAATTATACTTCTGATCAGATGGCAGAGCACAATATTCCTAATGGAGCGGTTCCTGCTTCTGCATATGTAGGTTATACTACAAATTACTCTGTTTCTGTTTGGAGCGGATACACGAATATATTTGAAGAAGGTCACTGGCTTTCTGATGATGACGGTACACGAGAAATACCGCGAAAAATTTATCGTGAAGTTATGGCCCAACTTTCAGAATCTGTTGAAAATTCAGATTGGACTAAGCCGAGTTCTGTAGTTGAAGTGGCAGTTGAAAAAGGATCTAACCCGGCTGCTCTTCCAGGCCCCAATACTCCTAGCTCAGAAATTGTCAGAGAACTATTTGTTAGAGGTACAGAACCTACTTCAGTATCAACGAATTATGGAGAAGAATTGACTGCACCAAGCGGACTAAAAGCTTCTTATGATGCTGAAGCAAATGAAATCATTATTAACTGGGATGCTTATTCTTTAAGCCATTCAGATGAAGAACCAACTTATGAATTGACTGTGGGCGGCCAAACAGCCACAACTAAAGATTTAGGGTATGTCGTTCAAAACCCTTCTGAAGGTACGGTTGGCATCACAGTTGCTGTAAGAGCTAATGGAAAGACCGGTCCAACGGCTTCAGTCAGTGTTGTGGTTCCTCCTTCCGGTGAGGAGGAAGAAAGCGATGAGAGTGAAGAAGAATCCGAAAGTGAAGAAAGCGAAAGCTCTTCTGAATCAAGTGCTTCTTCAGAGTCGTCAAGTTCTGAAGGCTCCTCTAGCCAATCAGATGAAAGCAGTTCTAGTTCTTCTCAAGCTTCTGAAAGCTCTCAAGCCAGCTCCTCACAGAGCAGTCAAGAATCACAAACAGATGAAGATTAATTTTTCTTCTTCTGTGATTAAAATAAACCAAAGAAAGCTGTTTGATCCTATTGGATCTGGATCAAACAGCTTTCTTTTTTGCTTTTATTTTGAAATAAGTTCTATAAAAAAGACTGATTCGCTTCCGGATCAATCTTTCACCTTATTCTTCTGACATATGGTTTTCCAGCAGTTCAATACATTTTTCATGATCGTGTTTTCTAGCTGGACATTGATAGCGGCCAAAGAAAATCAATCGATGATGCGCTTTGCCCCATAACTCAGGAGGCAATTTCTTCATCAGGACTTCTTCTACTTCTCTGACGCTGGCTTTTTGAGGTACGATCTTTAAGCGTTTAGTCACTCGTTCCACGTGAGTGTCTACCGCTATTGCAGGAATATCAAAAGAGACACTTAATACCACATTGGCGGATTTTCTACCTACTCCAGGCAATGTCTCCAGTTCTTCTCTAGTTCTCGGAACTTTACTATTAAAATCTGAAATCAACTTCTCGCAGCAGCCTTTGATATATTTTGCTTTATTGCGGTACAAACCGATCGTTTTAATGTGTTCTTGAATTTCCTCCACGGGTGCATCAGCAAACGCTTCAGGTGTCGGATAGGATTCAAACAACTTTGGAGTAATACGGTTTACAGCTGCGTCTGTTGTCTGAGCACTCATCATGACCGATATCAGCAGCTCAAACGCATTGCGGTGAATCAATTCACATTTAGCCTCTGGGAAAATCTGCCCCATAGCTTCAATGACTTGAATGGTTTTCTTTTTCGAAAGCAAGAAACCCCTCCTTAATGATTATCCTGATTTTCTAACCAATTGTATAATGGTACTTTCGGTTTAACTGTTGTTTCATTAGTAGGCGCAGGTTGTTGCATATTTGTTTGGTGATTGCGTCTTCTCTTTGACTCTTGAACAACTTGCGTTTTTGTTTTGATATTTTTCTTTTCCCAGTTCAATAAGATCCGGTCTACATATTTCAAATTATACACTTGACTCAAAACTGCTTCTCTTAAAGCCATTTCGATCAAATCAACTTCATACTTATCTTCATCCAGCCACATACCGATAGTTTGGATTTCCATTGGCGACAAAGGACGGCCAAACTCAGATTCGAAGCGATTGAATAAGTCCTTCTCAGTCAATTGCTGCTCTTCTTTTTTGATCGTTCTTTCTTCTTGCTCCAATAAAGTCGCTAATCGCTCCCAAAGAAAATCCAGCTGGTAGCTGTCCTTTGATTTGCCTTCTTTATCTATACTGGTTTCAATAGTCAAATATTTTTGCTGAATCAAGTCATGGATAGCGGTAAATACTTTAGCCGTTGGCAATTGCATCCGTTGAGCAATGATCTCGATATCCGGAAAATCACTCCCACTATCCATGAGAGATTTCAATTGGATAATCAAAATCAATTGGTTGTTGGTGATACCTAGTTGACGATAGTGTTGCAACAATACATTCGAAATAGTTGTATTGCCCAACTTTATCCATTTTTGAATGAGTGAAAGACTCATCAACTCCACTCCCTTCTTTTACTTCTCACTGCACTGGTTCATTAGATGAATAAAAACAGGAGCCAGGATGATTATCCCAGCTCCCATTCGGGTTTCGTGTGATTCTTTCTATGGGTAGATACGGTTCAATAAGCGTGGGAAAGGAATAGCTTCACGTACGTGTTCAGTTCCAGTGATCCAAGCAACGGTTCTTTCCAGACCTAAACCAAATCCTGAATGAGGGACACTACCGTATTTACGCAAATCTAAATACCAATCGTAGTCTTCTTCTTTCAGACCGAATTCGTGAAGACGGGCTTTTAGAAGATCTAAGTTTTCTTCACGTTCGCTGCCTCCAATAATTTCTCCATAACCTTCAGGTGCAATCATATCAGCACATAAAACGACATCTGTTCTTTCTGGGTGTTGTTTCATATAAAACGCTTTGATTGCTTTTGGATAATTTACGATAAACACGGGTTTGTCGTATTGGCTAGCAATAAAGGTTTCATGCGGAGAACCAAAATCGATTCCCCATTCAAGGTCTTCAAATCCATTCTCTTGCAGTAATGTAACAGCATCATCATAGCTGATTCTTGGATAAGGCAGTTGTGTATATTTGCGCAACGTTTCTACGTCTCTATCTAAAGTATGAAGAGCTTGTTCGCAGTTGTCGATAACTTGTTGAACGATATAAGCAACATAGTTTTCTTGAACAACTAAGCTTTCTTCATGAGAGGTAAAGGCCATTTCAGGTTCCATCATCCAGAACTCGATCAAATGTCTTCTAGTTTTTGATTTCTCTGCTCTAAATGTTGGCCCAAATGAAAATACTTTTCCAAAAGCCATAGCTGCAGCTTCCATATACAATTGGCCACTTTGAGATAAGTAAGCATCTTGATCAAAGTACTCTGTATGGAAAAGTTCTGTTGAATCTTCAGCTGCACTACCTGTTAAAATCGGCGGATCGATTTTGATAAATCCTTCTTTGTTGAAAAACTCATAGGTTGCGCGAATGATTTCATTCCGAACTTGCATGATGGCGTGTTGTTTAGAAGAACGCAACCATAAATGACGATGATCCATCAAAAATTCCACACCATGTTCTTTAGGCGTGATTGGATAATCATGACTCTCGCCAATCAATTGAATATCTTTCACTAAAATTTCATAACCGAATTTCGAGCGAGTGTCTTCTTGGATGATTCCTCTGATCACAACAGAAGATTCTTGTGAGATGCTTTTTGCTAATTGGAACGTTTCTTCTTCAACATCATTCTTTACAATGACCCCTTGAAAGAAGGCAGAGCCATCTCTTAATTCCAGAAAAGCTATTTTTCCACTTGAACGTTTGTTAGCGATCCAAGCGTCGATTTCCACTTCTTCACCCACATGGTTTTTAGAGTCAATAATTCTAATACGATTCAACTTAGTAATCTCCTTTTTGCATTTGAATTTTTCTTAACGTTTCATAGTACTTTACCTCATTCATTGTACTACAGGAAAAGCATTTGAAAAAGGAATTTTAAATATTCTCGATTCCTTTTATCCATTCTCCTGATTCTAAAGACATGACGTAATAACCCAAACGGCCATTCTCCTGCTTGTAGGCAACTTCCCAAATGGCCGTTCCATTTTCCATCCCGATTCTAGCTTCAAGAATTTTTTTTGGCGTTGTTGCTTGTTTGGTCAGCTGAACAGCTTCTGCTTCAGTAATGATATCAGCTTGGTTATATACTGTAGCAGCTCCTCCATCTTGAGCAACGATTGCAATAACTGCTTCGCCTTCCTGATTTGTACCAGTGACAGTAAAGTACGTCTTGGTTCCATTGTACCAATAGAAATCGTCTACTTTAGTTAAGCCGGCACTGCTTTTCGCCACAGCAAATGCCTCATCCTCAGCTTTATGTAAAGGACTGCTGGCAGTTTGATACACTGAAATAGAAAAAGCAATCACCGCTATCATCACAACGATAGAAACAATAAAAATGTTTTTTTTCATTTTTTCAAACAATCCCGTCTTTTCTTTATCAAAAATAGTCTCTCTAATTAGATTAGTATAGCAGAAATAAAAGCTCTTTTCTACAGGTCATCTGTTAAGAATTTACTTAGTTCTGATTCCATTTTCTCTTCAGCAATTTCTTCGATCTTCATCCCTTGGGGCAACGAACGCTGCATCAATTTGCCAAAATTGGAATACAACAGTCTTTCGTCCAATACGATAAAAACACCCTTGTCTGATGGAGACCTTACTAAACGCCCCAGTCCTTGTTTTAACCGTAAAGTAGCTTTAGGCAAGGTATCAACGTAAAAGGGATTTAAGTGATTCTTCTTCATCCAGTAATGCTTGGCTTTTACATAAGGCCGTTCTGGTGATTCAAAAGGCAATCGAGTCACTACGAGAACGCTGAGCGCTTTACCCGGTAAATCGACACCTTCCCAAAAGCTGTCTGCTCCTAGTAAAATGCCCCCCTGTGATCTGAAAAAGCGTTTGAGAATCCTCTCTCTGCTGCCTGATAGTCCTTGTGCCAATATCTCTCTTCCAAAAAAATCCGATTTTCTTTGCAATTGTTCATAAACATCATGCAACGGTTCAAAAGCAGTAAACAGCACCAAGACATTTTCATCTGAATTTTTACAAATCGTATTTAAATACTGGACGATCATTTGAGCATACCTTTTTTTCGTCATACTTTTGACCGGCTTGACTCCTTCTGGGACCCAAAATTTAACTTGTTTTCCATAATCATACGGAGAATCCAATTTTAACGTATGGACATTTGTTTCACCAATCTGATTTTGGAAATAGTCAAAGCTGCCGTCTACTTCTAACGTAGCACCGGTATAAATAATGGTCGGAACCTTATCCACCAGCTGCTCTTTTAAAAAATGGGAGTTGAACACATAAGATTGTTGTGCAGCGAAACTATTTTTAGGCGATTTTTCTGCAAAAGAAAACCACGTTACTTCCTGCTCATCAGACTGCTGAAAAACGGCATCAAAAATATCTTGTTGCTTTTTCAGATCGGTCAAGCAATCATAAAAGTCAGTGATTACATGCAATTCAGTTTGAGTAAATCGTTCTCTTTCGTTGAACAATGCAGCAACTGCTTCAAACCCTAAATAACTGACTTCATTCATCAAAGACAAAATCTTTTTAGTGGTTCTTTTGAACCTGACAGCATGCTCTTCTCTATCGTAAAGTATGTCGTATCGATCTTTGTAATCATCCTGAGGAATGTGTTCCCAACAAAACTGAAGCAATTCATCAACGAATGCTGACAGCGCCTCGGTTAAAAAGTACACACTCATTTCAATATTCTCTAATTGATGGGTGATCGATGCAGTTGTTTTATCTGCTAATATCGTCAGTTGTCCGATCAGGCTGCTTTTATCTTCTTTTTTACCCAACCATTTGAACAACTTTTGCAAATAATAATAACGAAAAATTTGACTGGTCGATTGTTGGGCGACTTCACTTAAATGATGAGCTTCATCAACGATCAATCGCTGAAAATTCTTCAGTCTCTTGTCTTCTTTTTGCAAATCATGGCATAGATAAGCATGATTCGTTACAATAATTCCAGCATGCTGTACCAGCTTTTGAGCATGAAGGAAAAAGTCTTCTTCATACCAGTCATCTTCTGTTTCATTTCCCAACCAGCCCCGATGGCGTATTTTACTCCAAAAAGGTTGATTGTAATTGGTCAAATTCAGTTCATCCAGATCTCCTGTTTCAGTTTGAGTCAACCACACTAAGATCCGCATCTGGTAAATGGCTTCTAACTTTTGCATTATCGGTTCTTTCAACAAACTTTCGAATTTAGACAAATGAATATAATGGCTTTTGCTTTTTAAAATAGCAGCTTGTATCGGAAATGAGATCATTTCTTGCAGCTGTGCTAAATCTTTGTGGAACAGCTGTTGCTGCAGCAATGTCGTAAAAGTGCTGATGACGATTGGATCTTCACTAGAAGCGTTGTAGACCGCTGGCAATAAATAACCAAATGTTTTTCCGATCCCAGTTGGGGCTTCAATAATCATGTGCTCTTTTTTATCTGAAACAAACGACTGCTGGACAGCATCCATCATTTCGATCTGCGTTTTCCGCAGTTCAAAACGCGGTTGAAACAAGTTCGCCTTTTCTTGCTGCCCTTGCGGATACTCTTTGATCTCGCGATGAACGTGTTGTTCAAAAGAAACCTCTTTTTGACGAATGGCTAATCCTTTTTTGATCATTAATCCTTCTGGCAAGTCGGTGATTTGTTGCTTCATTTCTTTCAGATTACTACGGATAAAAATTTCTGTATCCATTGTACAGTTAGGGGCTATAGCAGCTAGTTTTTCTACAGTCACTAATGGAAGGCTTTTTAATGTTTGTTTAAGTAACAAGAACAACTCTGCAGTCGCATAAGCATCACTGTCTGCCTGATGCGGGTTTTTGTGCACAATATTTTGAGAATTCATCAAATCATTCAATGTAAAACTCGGTTCAGTAGGCAATAAAATTTGCGCTAACTCGACTGTATCAATTCCTTTTAAAGTAAGCGGCGGCAAACCGCAACGAACAAATTCTTCTGAAAGAAAATGGTAGTCAAACTGAATATTGTGCGCAACAAAGATACATCCATCTAATAAATTATAAATGGTTGCCGCGACATCCTCAAAATAAGGAGCATGCGCAATAGATTGGTTTGAGATTCCAGTCAAATGTTCAATTTCTTTGGGAATGCTTCTCAGCGGATTCACATCAGTTGCAAATTGGTGTACGATTTGATCATTTTCAATCAATGCGCAGCCAAATTGAATGATTCGATCTCCACTTTGAACATTTCCTCCTGTTGTTTCAATATCCACAACAGCATATGTGGTCATTTCATCCATTCTTGTCACCTAATTCTTTTCTCAATTTACATCCATTACATCATACCATATTTTAACTGTGTATGGAGATTCTTCCTGCGTTTGCAGATAAATATCCAGCACAAACAAAAGAAACCCTGCCGCTTTCAGATGGACATTGAAAACGGCGGGGCAGATTCTAGTGTTGTATTTTTTGGAGAAAACTTTCTGTGTACGCATGCTCGCTTATGAATTCCAAAAGCAATCATCTGACCATCCATCAATGCTTTGAATTGAAAAGAAAAAATGGATTTTTCATGCTGTTCTAGTATCAGTTCACAGAACGGTCTCCTATCTCTGATTGATTTTTCACCCAAGATAGAATAGCTTCAGAATCATTTGCTAATTGCCCGATAACGATCAACATTTCGATGTCTTCCAGCAGCTGCCCCAACCATTTTCCAGGTTTTATTTTCAATGCTGCTAAAATCTCATTCCCGCTGATTTGGACATCCTTTTTCTCTTTAATTGGGAGATTTTCATACTGCTCAACCACTAGCTCTATATTGGCTGGAAAATGCATTTGTTCCAAGATATGTTCCACTTCTAAAGCAATCGTCAAGCCTGATTGGTATAAGTCAACAGCTGTATAAGGGTGCGTTAGTCTGGATCGCAATGTTTTCACTTCCAACTGTACTTCATGCATTTCTTTATTCGAGCATTTCCATAATTTCAAAAATTTTGTCACTTCAGCAGTTGGAATCTCTAAAAAGTGAATCAGCATCGTCCAAGCCGCTGAGCGAGTAGATAGACTTCCTTCAAATCGGGCAAATTTCTCTAATTTATCCTTATGCTGCTCTAATCCAGGACAATAGGCATACAATTCCGTATGAATAAACAATTCAAGCCCTTTTGATCGACTTTTTCCTTGCATCAATTTCATGAACTCTACGGAAATACGTTCAATTGAAATTTTCCCCAGCAACGCATGGTGGTCAGCGATTGCTTTTTGAGTGTTTGTCTCCATCGTAAAGCCTAATTGACTTACAAAACGAACAGCTCTCATCATTCGTAAAGCATCTTCATGGAACCGTTCTTGCGGTGACCCCACAGCTTTAATGACACGATTGTTTAAATCTTTTTGTCCTTCAAAATAATCCATGATATGACCGTTTTTATCCATCGCTAAAGCATTGACTGTAAAATCCCGTCGTTTTAGATCCTCTTCTAAAGAGCGCACAAATTCTACTTTATCTGGACGTCTGAAGTCTTGGTACGCAGATTCAGTTCTAAAAGTGGTGATCTCATAAGAATCTCCTCCCCACAAGACCATAACTGTCCCATGCTCGATTCCTACATCAATGGTTTTATGAAAGATCTGTTTGATTTCTGCAGGAAAGGCGCTGGTGGCAATATCTACATCATTGATTTCTTTTTTCAACAAAGCATCTCGGACGCTTCCGCCTACAAAATAAGCTTCAAAACCTGCTTTTTCAATTTTTTCAATTATCGGCAAAGCTTCTTTAAAAGTGTGGTCAAGCTCTATCATAATAAATTTTCCAATCCGTAAACCAATTCCGTTTTTTCCATCACTTTCGTACATCCGAGAGCTACGCCAGTCATAAAGGACGAACGATCATACGAATCATGACGGATCGTCAAGCCTTCCCCATTACTTCCAAATTGAACTTGTTGATGGGCCACTAAGCCAGGCAAACGTACACTGTGGATTTTCATTCCTTGGTAATCTGCTCCTCGAGCTCCTTTAATACTTTCTTTCTCTTCTGGATGGCCTTGTTGATGGAATCCACGTTCTGCTGCAATCATTTCTGCAGTCTTAATCGCTGTTCCGCTTGGTGCATCCAATTTATGATCATGGTGCAACTCTATAATCTCAACATCCGGGAAATATTTTGCAGCTTGAGCAGCAAATTGCATCATCAGCACAGCTCCAATAGCGAAATTAGGAGCAATTAAGCCACCTGTACGGCTTTCTTCTGCCATCTTCTGTAAATCCGCCACATCGTCTTCATTAAGGCCTGTAGTACCTACAACTGGACGGATACTGTGGCGTAAAGCAAATTGTGTATTTTCCAAAGCTACTTCTGGTACAGTAAAATCGATCCACACATCCGCTTTCACACTATCAATCAACTTTTGCTTATCAGTAAAGACTGGCACATCGACCGAAGGATAATCCGCTAATTCACTTAACTTGCTTTCCTCAGCGTATGGATCTAAAACACCCACTAGTATAAATTCTTGATGCTTCAATACCATCTTGGTTGCTGTACTGCCCATTTTCCCTTTGAAACCTGCTACTACGATTTTTATCATCTTATTCTTTCCTTTCAAAACGATTCGCATCTCGTTCATTGAATTTTTTCATCGTTAAGTCAAAAGATTCCGTCAAATCGATCTCTAATGAATTGGCTAATGAAATGAGGACAAATAAGGTGTCCCCCAACTCTTCCTTTAATTCTTTGGTGCCTTCAGAAGCTTTCTTCTGCTTTTCACCATGATGGTGGTTGATTTCCCTTGCCAATTCACCCACTTCTTCCGTAAGCCGAGCAAGTTGACCTAAGGGAGAAAAATAACCCGTCTTGAATTGTTGGATGTAATCATCTACTTCTTGTTGTATTGATGAAAGACTCTTTTCCAAAAATATCACCCCAAATTCCATTTAGTTCTCGTCTATTTTCTCTTTTATCCGGTCAAAAATCAAGAAGGGAACTTGCATCTCTTCATTAAAATTGAATTCTTTAAGGGATCAAAAGCAAAAAAGTAGCTTCTGATGTCTATAATTTCTATACTTATTACAGAAAACAACTTTTTTTTGGAGGAATCGATATGGAAGAACAAGAAGTGATTTCAGTTCTGCAAAAGAACGGTTATCTAGCAGAATTAGGGCAAACTATTATGGGAAATTTAGAACACAAAGGGAGCGTATTGACTCCAAACATGAACGCCGCAAAAGTTAAAGTTCAGTTGTTGAATTTTAACAACCAACAGGAGATTGTCGTATTGCCGTTATCTTTTACGGGGAAATTATTGCCAGAAGAGATTTATGTCATTCCTTTTTCAGACATTGATAAGCTGGAATTTAAAAATAAGCTCATTTTTTACAATATGGTCATCAAGTTCCAGGATCCGCTAAAAAGAAAAAAAGACAAGTATCAAGTCAATAAAAAAATTGCCGGCTATAAATGGCAAGGTGAGAATGTTAAACGTATCATAGAAAAACTGCATTTTTAATCTGAAAGATTGGATAGTTTACCTTATTACTAGCTCTTCTTTCTTACATCAAAGAAGTCGAAATTCTTTTCCGGCTTCTTTTTTTGACGAGTTCAACTTATCTTCAGATCCTTCAAGAGTATGCTTATAATATTTATCGAGGTGATTGAAAAGAGATAAAAAAGAAGGAAAATACCCGTATGTCAACAACTAAACCAACAACAGAAAATAGAGGTCGAAATGGTTTTGGTTCAGTACCAGTCAACCGGACAATGATGTATGGCTTAAAAGCAAACCGCAGTATCCATTGGATGAAGTACAGGGTGGGAAATTAACGGGAAAAGGAAAAAATATAGTGACTATGTCACTTACAAAAGCGCAGAAATAGCTCCTAAAATGACTTTTTAAGACACAGCTTATTTTTTGAACGATCTGATGCAAGAAGCAGGTAAAGCTCAAAAAGAACCAACGAAGTAAGAAGCTGAAGTATTGAAAGAAACAGTTTTTCTAGTCAGCTAAGGCTGAAACTTTTCTCTGATCTCATACAACTGAACGAATCAATTCTAGTGTCAATGCAGTATTTTAATCCGCAAACTTGAAAATCCCGAGGAAGCGTGTTTGTTTGTAGCCGTGAAAAGTATGAAATGTGAATTACTAAGCGTCAGCGCTGAAGCGCTGACGCTTAGTTTGAAGCTTGAAAGTCTGGAGACTACAGGCTTCAGGCGGTACCATGGCTACAAAAGCAAACAAAGCATTCCGGAGGATACTTCACCTCCAGTAAAGGGCTGAGACAAAAAAATGTATTTTGGTTTCAGAAATAGGTCTATGGAGGGAATATAAAAAAAGTGCCGTAAACACAAGTTGCTTTCCTGTCTTACTAACTCGACCGATAAATAGTTGACAGATACTCTTCAAGAGTTAGTGTCAATATTTTCTCGGTAAAAATTTTTTTTTAAAGTTCAAAGAGAAATTATTCCATTTTTCCAAACAATTATACGTTGATTTGCCTTTTTTGTTCTGTTTTTGTGCTATATAAGATGAAAAAACGTTTTTTTGGGCTTTTTAACCCGCAG